>CAYQQX010000095.1:0-17329 GCA_964419495.1 uncultured Anaerolineales bacterium | reverse complement strand
GCAACCACCCCCATATATTCCGGCGGGAAACTCTCTTGGTGACTTTTAGCAGTAGAGACATCCGTAGAATCTGTGTTGATCAGTGTACTAAAGCTTTTCCTTCAACGCCTGCCACACTTTTTCCGGCGTTACAGGGTTGGCATCGATATCCACGCCAACGGCATCATAGACCGCGTTACCCACAGCCGGTGCCACGCCATCCAGCGGGATTTCGGCAACTGCCTTGACTCCAAAGGGGTGACTGGGCTCGAAGGTTTCTACAAAGATGGTTTCCATCTCTGGCATTTCGTGCGCCATGAAGATATGGTAATCGCGGAAATCTTTTTCGCGCGGGCGGCCTTTTTCATCATATACCATTTCTTCACAAACCGCGTAGCCCAGCGCCTGAACCATACCGCCTTCGATCTGACCCGAGGCGGTGATGGGGTTGACGATCACACCTGAGTCAACGGCCATGACCAGTTTGTCTACGACCACCTGACCGGTCTCGGTATCGACAGTGACTTCAGCAAACTGAGCCGCGAAAGGAGGTGGGGCAACGGGTGAAACATACGATCCCACGGCCATAATCTGTTCCTGATCTTCATGGTGCAGGGCATTCAATGCAATTTCAGCCAGAGATATCGAACTGCCATCCGGCGCGAAAGCTTGGCCATCCAATAACTTTATGGCTTTGTGATCGGATGAATCGAGCAATCTGGCTGCGCGCAACTTGATGCGTTCGGCCACTTTTTCGGCCGCATTGGCAACTGCTGCGCCCGAGATATACGTCGTCGATGATGCATAGGCACCTACATCAAAAGGCGTGAAATCGGTATCTGAGGAGTAGACGATCACATCATCCAGTGGAACACCCAAAATTTCAGCCGCCATTTGTGCCAATACCGTGTCCGAGCCAGTGCCCAGATCAGTTGCGCCAATCAACAAATTGAAAGAGCCATCATCATTGAGTTTGATGCTGGCACCCCCCATATCGAGATATGGAATCGCGGTGCCCTGCATCATCATCGCCACACCAATTCCCTTGCGCAAGTGGGGTTTACCAGGAACCTGGTGCCAGGCATCTACGCCATATTTTTGATCCCAGCCAATGGCAGCCTTTCCCTGTTGGACGCATTCATCCAGAGCGCAAGTTTCAATGGTCTCTGGGCGTGGCTCTCGTCCCTCACTCCAGGCAGTGCTGAAGGGGTGCAATTCGCCGGCTCGCAGGGCATTCTTCAAACGGAATTCCAGCGGATCGAGTCCCAGCTCTTGGGCGATTTTTTCTAAATGTCGTTCAACGGCCCAATATCCCTGCGGCACGCCATAGCCGCGATATGCTCCGCAGGGTGGTGTATTTGTATAGACGACATCTGCATAAAAGCGGATATTGGGTGATTTTCGGTATTCCCCATCTCCAACATACAAAGCCATCGATTTATGGCCGGTATTGCCGGTTACGGTCAGGGCGTGGGCGCCATTGGCTCCCGTGTCACTGAGGGCGTACATATCATTGGCTGTGATGGTGCCATCTTTCTTGACGCCAGTTTTCATGCGGATGCGCATGGGGTGGCGCGAGCGAGAGGCAATGAATTCTTCTTCACGAGTATATTCGTAGATCACCGGTCGCTTGGTAGCGATGGTCAAATGGGCGGCCACATCTTCGATGAGTACTTCCTGCTTGCCGCCGAAGCCGCCGCCAATACGAGGCTTGACCACGCGGATGCGTTTGACGGGCAGCCCCAAAACCGGCGCCATGATGCGGCGCACGTGGAATGGAACCTGGGTGCTGGTGCGAATAACCAAACGGTCATCTTCGTCCCAATAGGTCATAACAACATGGGGTTCGATATGCGCCTGCTGCACCTTGGGAACCACGTATTCAGCTTCGAAGATCTGGTCGGCTTCTGAGAATCCTTTTTCAAGATCGCCGATATCGATGCGGATTTCGGCGGCCAGGTTGCGCGAGGCATCGGAATCGGCGAAATCGACATATTCGGGTTCATCGTGGATGATCGGTGCCCCTTCTTGCATGGATTGGCGGACGTCTAAAATCGGTTCCAATATCTCATACTCTACTTCGATCAATCCCAGGGCTTGCTGGGCAATTTCGGGGGAATCAGCGGCCACAAAGGCCACTCGATCTCCAACAAAGCGCACTTTATTATCGAGAGAGAAACAATCTAAGGGTCCAGGAATGGGGTCCGATTGACCCGCCGTAGAATAGGCTACACGCGGGATATCCTCGTGCGTAAGCACGACAGCGACACCCGGCAGTTCTCTGGCTTTTGTGGCATCGATAGATTTTATTCGAGCGTGCGCATGGGGGCTGTGCAGCACTTTGGCATACAACATGCCGCGCATTTCGAGATCGGCGGCGAAGGCGGGTTTGCCCTGCACCAACTTGACAGCATCAACTTTAGGTTCGGGTTGCCCGACGGTTTGCAGCTCTTCGACCTCTGGTGTTACTTTGATTTGGGGCATGACCTGTGTCTGAGTCGCAAAGCCGCTGTCAAGTCCATCCGCGGGTGCGCCAGAATCATCGCTGGGTGTCCATTCTGGGGGAACGGGAATCGGCCTGCCGGTGCCTTCAATGGGGTCGACTTCTTCGCCGCGCAACATTGCCGCCGCGCGCAGCACAGCCTTTACGGGCTTTATGTAACCTGTACAGCGGCACAAAACGCCAGAAAGCGCATCTCGAACATCGGCATCCGTTGGAGACGCGTTTCGTTCAAGCAATTCTTTGGAAGCAAGAATCTGGCCCGGGGTACAGTAACCGCACTGGATAGCGCCCGTTTCGACAAATGCCTGCTGTAACGGATGCAGTCCATCGGTCTGTCTCCAGCCCTGATCCGGGTGTTCTCCCAAAGCTTCAATAGTGGCGATTTTATGTCCCTCAGCCTGTGCCGCCAGATAGAAATCTGCGTTGATCGGCTTTCCATCTAACAATACGGTATCAGCGCCGGTTTCGCCATCTTCCGCGCCAAACTTGACGCTGTAAAATCCCAACGAGCGCAGCACTTTGTAAAGCGTATCGCCTGGGGCTGCTTCTGCCTGATGTTCAATTCCGTTGATCAGCAATTCTAGTTTCATAGCATTCCCTATTTGATCTCTTCCAAACAGCGCTTGGTCAACGTGGCCGCCACATCGCTGCGGTATTGGGCAGTTGCCCATGGATCACCAGCTTCTCGATAGGCATCTTTTGCAGCGACATCGGCACCTTGGGGATTAGGGCCGTCCATAGCAAGTAAGGGCGAACTACCAAATCCGCCTAATGCAACACGTGAGCGCCCCGAAGGCCATTGTGCGACTGCGACACATACGATGGGCAAATCCGCGGGAGTGCGTGCCACATATTGATAGGCCAGCTTGACATTCTGAGGAATTGAAATCTCCGTGATGAGACGCCAAGATAATTGCTCAGTAATTATTGGCAGCAACTCTCCATAAAGGGTCTTCTCATCTCCCGGCTGGGTGATCAGTTCTGGCGCAAGAGCCAGCATGGCTGTCGCAAAGGGAGAGCGACCACCCGCGGATACCAATGCTCCAGCCACAGTTGCCACCTGACGGATATTGTAGGTCGCTTCATGACGAATGGCAGCTTTCAACGCGCTGTGCACATCGGGCTCATAGAGCAGCGCTTGGAGCGTTACCGTGGCACCCATCTTCAGGCTGCGCCCCCCAGGCTTGATCAGGTTCAGACCCAGCGCTTGCAGATCAACTACAGCAACTTCACTGTCCGAAGGCTGGTTGAGCACCGACCCACCCCCCAATGGGACCGTGACGGGTTCTTTCCTGGCCAGCAAATTCAAAACGTCTTCAATATTTTCTGGACGATGATATTCAACAATCATAGGCGTCTCACTTCATAACTCTGTTCTTATATCGTTTAACTAACTCATGTTACGCACACGTAGCGAGGTTTCCCTGGAAATAGGGGGTGGGGGCTTCGCCTCCGACCCCCTATTTCCAGGGAGATTCTCTTTAGCTTGCGTAACATCAATAACTAATTGTCATCCTGTGTAATCGTACGAAGTCTAACTTAGACACTCATCTTCCTGGATACACTTTCCATCCCAGGGCATCCATATCGATATCTTCTAATTTTTCAGCCGGCACATCCACCAATAAGGCCTCTGCTTCGGCTAACAGCTCTCCATCGGGGCCAAAAATTTCAGCCACAGATGTGGCTGTGCGGCGTTTGCTGTTTACGGCACGGCCAACGATCTTTATGGGTTTTCCTGTGGGGACGTTTTTGCGATAATTCACTGTCATTTTGGCCGTAAACATAAATCTGGGGTTTTGCGGATCGGGCCCAATATGAACACGACCAAGAACTTCGTCAACCAGCGAGGCGACAATGCCGCCATGAACAACGCCGGGGTATCCCTGGAAATGGTCAGGGACTTCGTAATCAACAACCACATCCCCAGATTCGGTTTGATAAAAATTCAAGTGCAAGCCATGCTCGTTTTCAAGGCCGCAAACGAAGCAGTTTTTTGAGTTCGGGAGTTTATTTTTGCTTGTTTGCTTCGTTGCATTTGTTTTATTCGTTAAATTAGTTTGTTTTGTTGTATTCATCAAAGTGTAATCGGCTGGATCTTCCGCGACGCGCTTGTTTTTATAGCGACGCAGATAGGAAATGAAGGCATTAATTTGGCGAAAGGTTTTATCTGAAATCGCAAATACTTCGTCAAAGGTTTCTTGATTGACATATGATAAATCTAAGGCGGTATAGAGTTGTGACTGCATTTCAGCAACTGAGCGGCGAGAATATCCTAAAAATCGCAAGAACTCTGCATTGGATCCGGCGTGAAAGCCTTCGGCAATATTACTCATCACCGAAATTGCAGCCCTTTGGATCTGATCCCTCAGACTAAAGTCCTTACTATACATTCCCTTCTGACTGATTCGGTATACGTGCTTTACTAACAACCGAGCACTTTGCCAGCATTCCAATTCCTCAAATCGCCTAACAGTACTCATTCACATCCTTTTCGACAATCATTCATTAGCCAATAAACTAATGAACGAATGAACCACTTAACCAATCGGACTAAACGTATCAATTAACAATTTGAAATCTCCGCCCACAGGATACAAGATTGGGCAGGTGCAGCCGCGGTCGATATATTCTTGTACCTTTGAGCGGGCTTCTTTTGGTGTACCGGATGCGGTGATCTTGTGTACTAATTCATCAGGAACAAGATGCTTAGCGCTCTCAATTTGTTCATGCGTAGCTGGCCAACCCAGGATTGATTGAATTTCCGCAACTACCTCATCAGCAACATTGGATGCTTTGGCGATATGCGGCTGCTGGGCCAGATATTGACAGAGTAGCATCTTAGTAGTGTCGATTGCTTCATCGTGGTCTTGCGATACCGAACAAACAATCAGCTGCGGGCGGTCAATGTCATCAAGGGTGCGGCCAGATTTTTTCGCGCCAGCAGACAGCAGATCCATGGCCTTCTCATTGTATTCAGGGGCCACACAATAATTCAGGACTGCTCCGTCGGCTATTTCGCCGGTTAATTCCATCATTTTAGGACCAGTAGCACCGATCATAATGGGCACATTGCGCGGTTCGCGTCGTCCATGAACCACATCGAGTTCAATGCCTTCGACTTGGTGGAATTCGCCGTGGAAAGTTACTCGCTCAAGTGCCAGCAAACGCCGCACGACTTCAACAGTTTCTCGCATTGCCAGCAATGGTTTGCGCCGAGTGATTCCTACATTCTGAGCCAAAGGATCCCACCATGCACCAATCCCTAAAATTGCCCGATCAGGTGCAAGATCGTCCAAGGTCAAAAATGTTGATGCAAGGAGGCCAATATTTCTTGTCCAGTTATTTAGGACACCCGAGCCAACCTTGATCTTCTCGGTTACAGCAGCATATGCAGCCATTGGAACAATAGCATCTCGAACCAGTCTTGATTCGGCCTGCCATACGGCTTCGAAGCCTTTTTCCTCGGCATATTTCACATAATCCAAACCATCTCTTAAGTCGTGGGAGTCTTGCAAATATAGTGCTACTCTTTCAGTCATATTTTCTCTCCTTGCAAACCAATCATTGTTTTACGAACTATCTCTCTGAAAATCTAGCCGTTCCTCAATCAATTCCAAATCTTCGGGGACGTCTAAATCCAGGTTGAGTGATGGCAAGTCACATACCTCAACCCGCGCGCCAGCATCTCGGGCAAGTTCGCAATGTCGCTCGAATGAATTGGCGCCATACTGATATTCAATTAACCCCGCGGGGCTAACCAATAGCGCATTGGTGCCTCTGCGGTGACGGTCCGGAGCGACAACCACGACTGGCGGATCGGTGGCTTGCTCCAACATGCGGTTGACATCTTCAGGGGTGATCAATGGCAAGTCTGCCGGCAAGATCAAAACGCCGCTAGTTTCATAGGTTTGAGCAACGATGGTAGCTCGCTCCAAAGCAACGTTCAACTGCGGTGACCCATTCTCGAGCACAGTGCGGGCGCCCAAATCTCGGGCCAAGGATAGCGCAGATTGGTCGCGGCTGACGACCAAAACGTGCTCGATCTCTGGAATATTTTTTAAGGTACTAACAGTATTTTGCAACAAGTGCCGATTTAAGTCAGCACGCTCCTCCTCCGATAAAACGCCTGCCAGACGAGACTTCCCCCGGCGCAAGGGCTTCACGGGTACGATCGCCCAAATTGTCATGCGATATTTACACTCCTTTCATAATCATTGTGATCCAATTTTATCAGAGATCAACACCTCACCAAATTGCAAAATGTCCTCAGCTAATTGTTTACGATCGTTCTGAGTTTTCATTACGCTATTCGTGATATAAGGGGTCAATCCTAAGTCATTAATCTTTTCTTGTTGATCTGCATCCACGGTGTCGATGACAATACCACTTAGCAGATCTTGATAATGTTGAGCCACCGCGAGTGCAGAGGGTTGGATGCCTAACTCTGTATACATCTTGGCGGCTGGCCCCTTTATGGCCTTGCCACCAACAATGGGGGATACCGCGATGACCCTTAGCCCACCCCCCTCGGTAAGGGCTACTCGAATCCCCGGTACCGTCAAAATAGGGTCGATACTCACCCAGGGGTTCGATGGGCATACGACGACCAGATCTGCGCCTTTAATTGATTCCAGTACGCCTTCAGCAGGTTGGGAGCGCTCTGCTCCAACGAACAAAAATCCTTTCACTTTTGGCTGGCAGCGCTGGTGAACAAAATATTCCTGAAATGGCAGCACGCCAATATCCGTGTGAACCATGGTGGAGACCGAATCGTCACTCATGGGAATAATACGGTGCCTGACTCCCCATGCGCTGCAAAAATCTTTGGTGATCTCGCTGAGCTTATCCTCCGCTTGCAACCGCCGAGTTCGCTCTAAATGTGTGCCGAGGTCTTTATCACCGATGCGGAACCAATCTTCTCCGCCAAGGCCAACGACGCTTTCGAAAGCGTTCCAACTTTCATCAACTCGGCCCCAGCCAGTTTCTGGATTTGCCAATCCTGCCAGGGTATAGCACACAGTATCGAGGTCTGGGCTGATGCATAAGCCCCAATGCTCAAAGTCATCTCCGGTATTGACGATGATGGTCAGATCATCGGGGGGCAAAATTTGCGCCAGACCGTCGGCCAGTTTGGCGCCACCTACTCCACCAGCCAGGGCAACTATTTTCATAATTGTTAGCAGTACCTTATCGAAATAAATCTGCTTCCTTTGGGCGAATCAGCTCTCCAAACGATCCCTCCCGTAGAGGGTATGGAAAGCCGCGCACATGCACAACGGGTGTGCCTTCAGCAGCCTGACCCATCATCAGGGATGCCGCTGCAGCGACTTCATCAGCAATGCCTACTTCAGTGCTTTCTAATATGCGGCCAAACATATCTGGCTGACCGCGTAAATCTGCAACGCCTGGGATACCACTAAAGCCAATTGCCACACCAAGTGTGCCCAAACGCCAGGCGCGGCCGTGCGAGTCAATGATCAAAACACCCAAAGATACGCCTGTCTCTTTTTCCAGCTGATGGCGCAAGTTCTGTGAGGACAAACTCGGGTTTTCGGGCAGCAGCAAGACTTGCTCTGCGCCTTCACGCTGCACATTTGAGCGATCAATACCTGCGTTAGCGCAAACAAAACCTAGTTTATGCTCGACCACAATTAGTCCTGGGCGCGTACGGACAATCTCATTGCTCTCGGCAAGAATCAACTCAACCACCCGCGGGTCTTTTTGGGCCTTCTCAGCCAGCTTAATCGCTGCGGCAGAAGGTTCCACCGTCGCCAGATCTACCATGCGTCCTTCAGCCTTGGATACTATCTTCTGCGCCAACACGAGAATATCACCATCGCGAAGCGTAATCCTTGATGCATGCAGCGCATCAAGGGTGACGGTAGCTAGATTATCTCCAGGCTGAATCAGCGGAATTCCCGCAAGCGGGGTCAAGTTTAGGGACATTAATTATCCTAAGGTGCTTGCTTATTCAATTATCCTTTACTTCGACTTTGCTCAGTACCGGCGACTGCGACGCCAAAATTTGAGAGAAATGCCTGAGCGGACTCTGAGCTTGTCGAAGTGGTAGTCGAAGGCTGGTTATGTGCGCCCGCTCAGGATGTTGCGCAGTGAGGTGGCAACTTGATGGGTACCGCAATCAATTACTGCTTGCTGATCCCAGTGATGCTAATACTGGCCGTTTTGCTGCCATAGTATTTATTCATGCTGATCAATATCGCCGTTAGGCCCTCAACGGTGACTGCATTGCTCAATCCACCAGCATAAAATGCATTCATCCCTGCCGCTTCGGTCATTTCGATAACTTGTTCGGCAGCTGGGACATCGTCAGCGCAGATCATCACATCTGTGTCGATAGTGCTGCCCAAATTCTTCTTCAGAGCATGGGCGGGGACATTCTGGTATGCGGCCACGACGATGACATCCTCCCCTAATATTTCCTGAGCAATCACTGCTGCGGATGGGGGAGCGGGTGGTTTGGGGTCGCGAAAATCGATGCGTGCCGTGGCATCAACCATGATCTTGCCCTTCAGTGCATCCTTCAAACTATTCACTGCGGGTTGCTGCGCTGTAGCGATTACAGTTAGCACGCTTATATCCGCCTCACGTGCGGCATCTTCATTTTGCAAGCCCTTGATTGTGTCGATACCCAGCGATTCATTCAATTCACCAGCAACACGTTCTGCCTTTTCAGCCTGACGTGAGCCGATGATGATCTGGTATCCCACTTTGGCCCAACGCATGGCCAGCCCAGGGCCTTCTTTGCCAGTTCCGCCAAGAACGGCGATGATTGGTTTTGCTTCATCCATAAATGTTTCCAATTTTTCAAATTATTATAACCACAGAGTCACGGAGATCACAGAGAAAATTTTGTGGTATTGAGATCACATCTCAAACTTTCTAAAAACTCTGTGGACTCTGTCTCCGTGGTGAGTTCGATCTATTTATCCATACGTACCAACATAGGATTCGTATCGCTCCCAAAGTGCAGGCGCAATGGCGCGTGCCTCAGCAGCGATGGCAGCTTCATCTAAAGTGAGCATTTCTCTATCCTTCATGAGCAATTTGCCCGCTGCTATGGTGGTAGTAATCATGCTTTCGTTGAAACCAAAAATAATTTGCCAGGGCAAATTTCCGGCTGTCAGCGGCGTGTGGGGATGATAATCCACAAATATGATGTCTGCATGGGCGCCAGGGGACAACTCGCCCAAGGGTGCCTCAGGGAAGAATTTGCCCGCCAAAGCGGCATTGTTGTATACGCCCATTTGGGCCACGTCCATGCCATTCATTCTGCGTGGATCACGACTGACCACCTTATGCAGCAGATAGACTGTTTTCCACTCATCCCACATGGTCGATGTAAAGCCATCAGTTCCCAGACAAACCGGAATACCCATGCGCAGCATCGATTCAACTTGTGCGGCGCCCACGGCGTTGTTCATGTTGGAGCGCGGCTGATGCGTCACCCATGTACCAGATTCAGCCAATAGTGCGGCTTCTTGCCCATCTACATGGATAGCGTGCGCAACGATGGAATCATGGCCCAGGATACCGAATTTGGCCAGGCGATCGACCACCCTCATACCATACTTCTGGAGGCTGTCATATTCATCGGCTTCATGTTCAGCCACGTGAATGTGGAATCCTGCTCCCGATCCCGAAGGGACGGCTGCGCGGCAGGCCTCCATGGTGGCATCTGAGATGCTCAAAGCGGCATGCATCCCAAACATCCCAGCTAAACGGGGGTGTTTGGCGACCCAATCCGATTTCAAGAATCGTACATTCTCTTCGATCCCCGCTTTTGCACCTTCTTCTCCATTACGGTCGGTCACTTCGTAGCAAAGCACTGCGCGCAATCCAGATTTATTCACTTCTTCGGCGATGGCATCTAACGATCCTCCAATGAAGTTCGGCGATGCATGATGGTCGATCAGCGTGGTTGTGCCATGCTTGATCGCATCAACCAACATCACCAAAGCGGAATAGCGTACAGCATCTTCGTCCAGGGCCATATCTAAAGGCCACCATAGTCGCTCCAAAATTTCGGGGAAATCCTTAGGAGGTGGTCCAGGGATGCCCATTCCTCGGGCAAAGGCACCATAAAAATGGGTGTGCGCGCAAATATTGCCGGGCATAACATACTGTCCCTTTGCATCAACTTGCTCTGCATCGGGGTATCGAGAGATCAATTCCTGCTGGGGTCCGATTTCAGCAATTTTCTCTCCATCTAGATGTAGGGCTTGCCCTTCGAGAATTTGGTTTTCTTCACCCCAGGTAATAATTTTTCCGTTGGTGATTAGCATGAATCTCTCCTAGACGTCTTCAAGAATCCTTTCTCTACTCGGTGTTGTGCGCCTGCGACATGAAATCTTCTACAAACCTTTCTTGCCGGTAATTTTCCAATGCGCTGGGAATAAATTGCCGTAACCAATCTATGGCGGTCTCTCCATCCAATAATAAAATCCTCTTCGCCAGACAGGCCAGAAAAATACCCGTTCGCCCAATGCCCGCCATACAATGTGCTGCAATATTCCTTCCGTCGCGCAAACTTTCTTCTGCGATTGCCAGCCCTTCTTCCAGGATTGTATGATCCTCTGGCGTTTGAAAATCTTTTATGGGCACGTGGACAGCATCCAGCCCTTCGGAGCGGTAGAATTCCAACAAATCTCGACGGGCGCGCACAAGATACTCTTGCTGCTCGGTCAATACAAAAACAACCTTGATGTTGTTCTCCAAGTAGGCGTCCCACACATGGCTTAGGGGGTCGAAGTAGCTGAAAGGCATGGGACTGCGGTAGGCTTTCCCCGGCAGGTCGAAAGGTATTTCTGTGATAGCTTGATCTATAAAGTTCATTCGAATACGGTCGCAATGGTCATATCCAGATGGGCCGCAAACGCATCCTGAATATGTCTCATCTCTGTGCGCTCCCTCGATAAATTTTGGGGGATCTGGTCATCAGGGAAAAACTTAATTTCAGATGTTTCATCACTAGGTGCAGCTTCACCACCCAGCAGCTCGCAAAGAAAAACAATTTTTACCGCATGATAGAGATTCAGCGGCTTGATGCGGTTGGCATCGTAAACACCGATCAGTTTGTTGGCCTTGACGCGAAACCCAGACTCTTCCCAAACTTCACGCTCTACCGCCGCTACGGGAGAATCGCCAACATCGGCCCAACCCCCAGGCATGGTCCAGCAATCGTCCAGCCGCTCACGCACCATCAAGAGTTTTCCATCTCGAAGCACAGCGCCACGCAAATCGATCTTTGGTGTGGCGTAGCCGTTTTGAGCGCGGAAATTTTCATATATGGGCTCAATGGGAAGATCTGTGTGCTCATTGACGATCTCAGCAGCAATGCCCATTAGCCGCTGGTAGCGCTGACTCTGCCATTGATTCATCGAATAGGCCTCTCCCGATTGACCCAATGCTTGTATTTCGCGTGCCCACTGTAACCAGCGCGGGGTAGTTTCAGATTTCTCCAAGATTGTGCCTGATCCTAATTATCATGCAGTGCTTTTACGATCACTTCCTGGTCGACGGGTAAACTATTGATGCGCACACCGATTGCGTTGTAAATTGCATTTGTGATCGCTGGAATAGTCGGGATGCTGACGATCTCGCCGACGCCCTTGGCGCCATAGGGTCCATCTTCGGTGGGATGTTCAACGATGAAGGAAATGATCTCAGGCGTTTGGGTTATGTTTGGCATGCGGTAGCGCGCCAGGCGGTCGGTAAAGGGTACTCCGCCTTCAATGATATAGTTTTCTGTCAGCGCATGGCCAACACCCATGACGACTCCGCCTTCGATTTGGCCTTGCAAGCCTAATGGATTCAGCGCTTTACCTACATCATTGGCGACAACAACCCTGGGCACAGAAACTTCACCAGTGCGTGTGTTGACTTCAACTTCCACGGCTTGGGCAGCGAAAGAGAATGCAAAGTGCATATCGCCACCCTCGCCAAGAGGCTGAGTTTCCGGTGCCCAATATTCATACATAACCTTGGGCTCGCGACCCTCGGCCTTCATCAGGGCAACAGCATCACCCAGGGGGACTTTGTGACCATTGACCTGGGCCAATCCTTCAATAAATCGAATTTCATTGGGGGGTTGATCGTATTTCTCTGCTAAGGTTGAAGTGATTGCCTCTTTCAAGGTTTTGGCTGCATAGCGAGCGGCATTGCCGGTGACATACGTCTGACGGGAGGCTGTCGTTGGCCCGCCATCGGGTGTCAGGTCCGTGTCCATCACCAACACTTTTACACGTTCAGGTGGAAGGGCAAATTCTTCAGCCGCAACCATCTGCAGAACTGTTACCAGTCCCTGTCCTAATTCTGCAGAAGACGTGCGAACTTCCAAAGTGCCATCGGCGTAGAGTTCAACTTCAGCGCCTGCTTTGTCAGGGGCCCCTCCGCCAAAGCCAGTATTTTTATAGGCTACGGCAAAACCCCATGAGCGTACTAAGTGCGAGGTGCCAGGTGCGGAGTGCGGAGAAAAGGGCGATTCGTAGCCATCCACCTTGGCCAAGCGCCGCATTTCGGAATCAACTTTTTCAATGCACTCCATCAAACCAGTGCTTTCACGTAAGATTTGGCCGGTGTTGGTTGTGCTGCCAACCTGCAGCGCATTCAGACGGCGGATTTCGACAGGATCCATTTCCAATTCTTCGGCGATGTAATCCATCATATTTTCGATGGCAAATTGACCTTGCAGCGCGCCGAATCCACGGAAAGCGCCCGCCGGCGGATTATTGGTGTACATGGCATAGCAATCGGCGCGCATGTGGGGCAGCTCATAGGGACCCGAAGAATGGGCAGTTGCCCTGCCCATCACTTTCTCGCCAAGCGAGGCGTATGCGCCAGTGTCACCATAGAGTTCGGATCGTACTGCAGTCAGACGACCGTCCTTTTTTGCACCAGCTTTTAATTTAATCTGGGTTGCGTGGCGCTTGGGATGCACTAACAAGCTTTCCTGGCGGTCAAACAACAACTTGACCGGGCGTCCAGTTTTATCCGCCAACAAAGCAGCATGGATTTGTCCAGCGATATCTTCTTTGCCCCCGAATCCGCCGCCCATCAATTGACCCAAGACGCGCACGCGTTTCTCCGGCCAACCCAAGGCTCTGGCTACTTGATTTCGGTCGGCATAAGGAATCTGTGAACCAACGTAGATTTCCATGCGGCCATCTTCTGTAGGGCGGGCGATGCTGCACTCAGGCTCAATAAAGGCGTGATCCGTTGTTTGGGTGAAGAAGGTTTTCTCAATTACCAGGTCCGCATCAGCAAAGCCTTCTTCGACATCGCCCTTTCGCACTTTGATGTGCTTAAGCAAATTGCCAGATTCATGCAGATCAGGCGCATCACCCTGGCGCGCTCGAACGGGATTATCGACAACTTCCAAGGGATTAAATTCTGCTTTGATCAAACTGAGCGCTTCTTTAGCAATGGCTTCAGTTTCAGCAGCTACAATTGCAACAGCATCACCCATATAGCGCACCGATTCGCCAATGCCTACTAGCACAGGCCAATCGTAAATCACCAAACCATGATCGTTATGCCCGGGGATATCCTCGGCCGTTAAAACGGAGACTACGCCGTTCAAAGCACGCGCTTTTTCCACATTCAAACTTTTCAAAATGGCATGTGGATACTCAGACCTTTTGACACGCGCGAATAACATGTCTTCAAATACTAAATCATCAGTGAAAAGGGCAGCCCCATTGGCTTTTTCGACAGCATCAGGGCGGATATTGACATCGCCAATGGTTTTGAGCGGATCTGAGGAAAGGTCGATCTTTGGTGGTACCACAGGTTCACCTGTCCGCATAGATTCGGCTGCCGCCAAAATAGCATTCTCGATGGACGGATACCCGGCACATCGACAAAGCGTATCTTTCAACGCTTTGCGGATTTCCTTCGAAGTGGCGTTGGGCTGCTCCTCGAGCAGTGCATAGGCCGTCATAATCTGGCCCGGCGTGCAGAATCCGCATTGGATGGCGCCGTGCGTGATAAAGGCCTCCTGGAGAGGGTGCAGGGCCCTCTCCTCACCCAAATTTGGGAGAGGAGAGGGGGTGCCCTGCAAGGACGGGGGAGAGGTGAGGGCAGCCAACCCTTCAATAGTTACTACCTCGTGCCCATCGGCGCGCGCCGCGGGATATGTGCAAGAGACCACGGGATCACCGTCGACGAGCACAGTGCAGGCACCACATTCAGCCTCTTCGCAGCCAATCTTCGTCCCGGTGAGTCCCAAACGCTTGCGCAGTAAATCAGCCAGGGTTTCTCCTGGCACTTGATCCAGTTGATGTTGTTTGCCATTTACCCATATATTGATCATCTTATGATTCTCCGCCAGCGGCAGCCTGGGCCGCACTCCAGGCCATGCTTAAAGTTTCAACTAATAAAACGCCAGCCATATGATACCGATATTCCTTCGAAGAACGGTGACGGCTGGTGCGGAAATTTGCATCTTCGACAACCTTCGCAACTCCCTTGTTCAGGCTTTCTTCGCTGAACACTAAGCCTTTCAAGACATCTTCAATTTCGCGCAGACGCCGGGGAACAGGACCTGAGGGGCCCATTGAAATATGCACATCGGCGATGATGTCATTATCCCGCTGCAGCCAGACGGCTGTATTAAGAATGGCAATGGCCACACCCTGTGGGCGCATGATCCTCTTGAAGACAGAGGCTTGGTTGGACTCCTTCAAGGGCACATAGAACCCAACCAGGAGTTCCCCGCGTGGATCCAGGGTCGATTTGCCAGGTCCGGCAAAAAGCTGCTCTAAGGGGACTCGTCTGCATCCCTCCAGGCTAGCAACTTCCGCTTCAGCATCCAAAGCAGTGAGCGCGATGGTACCGTCGGCGGCTGGAAGCGCATGACCGACATTGCCACCTAATGTGGCAGTATTGCGCACTTGGGGTCCTCCAATTAATCCACAAGCAACCGCCAAGGCGTTGGCATGGTCCTGTACAATTTTGGATTTGGTGATCTTGGAGTGCGGCACGGATGCGCCTACGAATATTTCTCCCCCACGGATTTCTAAGGCCTTCATTTCTGGGATTGCGGTTACGTCTACTAAAGTGTGGACGGGGGGATGATTACCCTGCTGCAAATCGAGCATCAGGTCAGTACCCCCAGCGATCAGGCAGGCCTCACCAGGAGCGTGAGCTAAAGCCTGTAACGCATCAGATACAGTTTGGGCATTGTGGTATGTTTTCCAAAGGTTCATAGGATCGGCGCCAAGTACATCACGAGGATGGCGGCACTTTTCGAGGGGCGATTTCTATTAGACCCGACGCCGCCGCAACTTCGAATTATATTGCGACGACCGCCGATCCGAATAGTTGTATTTTAGCAGATTTTTAATAAAGGGGGGTATGGAATTACCATGTGCACAGCAATTCGTCTTCAACTATCTCTGCGAATTCAACTAACTCTTCATTTGGGAATTCTCTTACATGATCAATCCACATCGTACAAAATAAATCCCGCACCGAATCATCAGATGCATATGCCGACACCGTTAAATTATATGCCGATTGAAATTCTCCGCCATGCAGATATCCGTCCACAAAGGGCCGCCACTCGAATCGATTTTGCGGTTGGTACCCCTTTTCTAAAACCTCGTCGCCCAAAAGAGAAATTTGGTCCCAATCTTCGAACTGTCGTGCTAATTCCGCCTTTTGGAAAAAGTAGCACCATGTATGCGCGGGCTCTTCACCAAATAATTTATCAGGGACAATATTCGCAGTGCGCGATATGTTGCTAAGATCCGACAATGGAAGAGCTTTTCGGGTAATTCCAGGAAGTGAGTAAACCAACTCGTCCCCCTGGCCTACAACCCAAAGGCAACTCCCTTGGCGATGGTTATAATCAATCAGAACACTATCCAGGCTCCAACCCTCAAAGTAAACTGTTCGCAACCGGCCTTCCATAACCTGGCCATTCAAGTATTGATTGGGGTATAGATGGAAACCCCTATCCAATTCGAAGAACCAATAAGGTAATTTCGTACCATAGCTACCTTTTTGAGAAAATAGTAAATTCAAAGCAAACGTGGTTGGGTAATCACCAGTATATTGAAAAATTACTCCGTCAGAGAATATGGTTGTGTCAGGTTCGAGATATGGCATACGCCAATGCATTTGCCAATATAAGCGTTGTTGATAGATCCAAGCCCAGCGATAATCATTACTAATTCGAATGTGCAGTCCAACTGCTAGCCCAATCAAAACTGCAATGGAAACGAGGGCTTGAAGTTTAGTGAACATTACTCTTTCCAAGATCCATACCAATATAATTGCGGCTCCAAACATTCCCGCCAAAGCGAATCGATCCGAATACATACCAATTGTGATCTGCCTTCCAGTCAGCCACGCGGGTATTGGTCCAAAAATCAAAATTGCTAGTCCAAAAACGGCAAGCTGATTTTTCATCTTACGATTAGTCGATTCAATGGAATTCTGTGAGAGAAATTTGAGATACAATACAACGCTCACTGTAAGGAGAATAGATATTACCCAAACCATCAGAAGAACCCGATCCTGCAGATCGATTAGATTTACTTGTAAGGTTGATTCCCAGGTCTTGATCAATAAATGTAGTGAATCCTGTAAAACCATCTCGACAAATTGAAGAAACGCGCCATATGGATGGTTTACAAATAAATTTAACAACCGCAACTCATTTGGATCCTCAATTGGAGCATAAATGAACAGTCGCCAAATTATTGCACTGGCAAATATTGCCAGGTAGGGTAGCCACCCCTTAATGACTCGTCGAATTGTAATCCTGAAGTTTGTAACACCAGATTGAGAACAGTAAAAATAAATAACTAATACCCTAAC
>CAYQQX010000094.1:0-17467 GCA_964419495.1 uncultured Anaerolineales bacterium | reverse complement strand
TAACTCATGTTACGCACACGTAGCGAGGTTTCCCTGGAAATAGGGGGTCGGGGGCGAAGCCCCCACCCCCTATTTCCAGGGAGATTCTCTTTAGCTTGCGTAACATCAATGAGCATTTTGCTTACCTTAAATCATTGAACGAACAAGGTGCTCTGATCCTGGCTGGGCGTACCCAAACTTCTGATGACAAAAGCTTTGGAATTGTGATCTTCAAGACCACGTCGGAAGATGCTGCCAGAAAGGTCATGGAAAACGATCCGGCTGTAAAACAAGGTGTAATGAATGCCGAACTATTCCCATATCGCGTGGCTTTAATTACGCCTGAAAGAGAAGGATTATGATGGTTCCTGATAAGCTACGCTCCTGGTTTGTGGTTCATTTCATCGTTGATGTGCTGTTCGCGGTGCCGCTGTTCGTGGCGCCTGAATGGATGCTGACTCTCTTTGGATGGCAGACCGTCGACCCCTTGACGAGCCGCCTGGTTGCGGCGGCATTGTTTGGCATTGGTATTGAATCTTTCTTGGGGCGTAACGCTGGCAGCGAGGCTTTTCGGGGAATGTTGAATCTCAAGCTGATCTGGTCGTTGGGGGCTGTGTTAGGCATTGGTGTCAGTTTAGTTCAGGCTGGCGGAGGCCCATTTATGGGTTGGATGGTGATGGCAATTTTTTTGGCTTTCTTTTTCCTGTGGGCTTACTACCGTGTTCAGTTGAGATAAATACCCAAAATGATCCCCTTTATATTGTTTCTTTCTGAAGCTGTATTGATCTCGCTATCTGGTGTGATGGCCCCAGGCCCTATCACCGCGGTAGTGGTGGGCAAAGGCAATCGCTCACAACACGCCGGGGCATTGGTTGCTATCGGCCATGGCATCGTCGAATTCCCCTTGATGATAGCGGTATTCTTTGGCGTGGGGAGCCTGCTGGAAACCCCCAATATCCAAACGGTGGTTGGAGTCGCTGGTGGATTGTTCATCTTGTGGATGGGGATCAGCATGCTGCGCAGTGTTCGTCTTGATTTGAGCATTGATGGAGATAAAAAAGATTCCCGGTCCCCGATCCTGGCTGGGATTATATTTAGTGTGGGCAACCCGTATTTCCTGGTTTGGTGGTTGACGGTTGGCGCGGCATTGATCTTGCGCTCCGTGGAGTTCGGCGTTTGGGGCTTCCTTGCATTTGGATTAGGTCACTGGTTGTGTGATTTGCTCTGGGATTGGTTCTTGTCAGCCGTTTCCTTCAAGGGCGGTCAATTCTTTGGGAACAGATTCCAGCAAGCAGTTTTCGCGTTGAGCGGCGTGATGCTGTTATTCTTTGGGGGCCGATTGGTGTTTGAGGCAATTAATGGAATATTCGTAACATTTATTTGAATTCTGCTATAATAGAAAATGAGTTATTACAAAGGGCACGGAGGTCTGATATGGATGAGCGCAGAACCCTAAAACGACAACACATCATGTTCTATTCGCGCGTATTTGATCGAAAGACTGGCGCGTTTATGGGCTATCTGGGGAATCTAACCGAGAATGGCGCCATGATCATTAGCGAAGAAGAATTGCAGACGGATAAAATTTTCAATATGCGCATAGACTTACCTGAAGATATCTATGGCAAGCCGATATTGAATTTAGTCGCACGCAGTGTTTGGTGCAAACTTGATATTGATCCCAATTTCTTTAATATCGGATTTTCCTTGAAGGAAATTTCTGAAGAAGATCAAGAATTAATTTCGCAAATAGTGGCCGATTATGGTCTACAGGGATTAGACAGCAGGGATTAAGCGCTAAACGACATTCAATAAAAAAAGCTCCGATGGACAAATTCTCGGAGCTTTTTGATTCTGACAAGATGGCTTCGGCGTGAGCCCCGTCGAGAGCGGGACGAATGACTCAGCCGAACGATTGGGCTAGGCCGTGTTGACATTTGATGGATTTCTCTCTAGAACAAACGGTTTTCAAATAACGCTCGTTTCTCTAGAAAATATCTGAAATGTCAACACTACCTAGCTACCCTAAGTACGTAGGTCCTGATTGTCTAGAATCCCTTTTAATAATCTTCCCGCAGCGATGGAGAGGCCACCCGGTGTAAGCCTCTTGAAACCAGGTAGAAACCCAGCGCAAAGAGAGAAAAACACGCCGCAGAGGGGATCAACATATGCCAGGGAGGACCATGTGCCCCTGAGATATCTCCATAAATGAAAGCATCGTAAATAATGGTTCCCCAATTGTTGACTGTGCGCGTAATCCCAAAGAAAGAAATAAATCCGTCGGCCACCACAGCGCCAGTTACAGCGATCATCATTTGCAATGCGGCCAAAGGCATCACAGAAGGGATCAAGTGCTTGGTGATGATATGCCAGGGTCCACCACCGGCAATGTGAGCAGCCTCCATGAAAGGTTTCGCAGCTACCTGAATGGCCTGAGCGCGCATGACAATGGTCGTTGCGCCTGCACCAGTGACAATGCCATAAAAAAGCCCTAATTCCACCGGACCCAGGTCTCGGAAACGGGCTCCGATGATCACCATGATGATTGGAGCGGGAAATAGTAAGAAGACATCGGCCATATTGGTGATGATCATATCGACCTTGCCTTGGAAGTATGCCGCGGTCACACTAAGTAACGTGCCCACGAAGGCCGTCGATATTGCCGCTGTAATCCCAACGGTGAAGGTTGGTGTGGTTGCTGCCAGTATCATGCTCAAAACATCGCGCCCTAAAGAGTCTGTTCCCAGTATATGCCCTGGAACTGGAGGAGATGGATTGGGAAAGACCATCAGATCGAAACCTGTTGCTGGATCGTAGATGCCCCTTGGCCAGACTGTCTTTATCAGTATCGGGTGTGCAATGGCCATCAGCGCGAAAAAGACGATCAAGATCAATCCAATGATTGCCAAAGGACTTTGGGCAAAAATGCGCCAATTCATCTTGGTGCGGCGCCAAGAAATGATGGAGCGTATTTTTATGCGCTGCCAAAATCCGAATCTTTTGGCGGGTGTAAGTATTTCGTAGGGCTGTGCAACCACTTGCGGCGTTGACCGCAGGGTGGATTTTTGAGTGGGGGGTTTTAACGGGCTGGTGTCCACACCGATGCTGGCGGCGGCCGTTTGTAGCAGGCTTCCGCTCCTGGAAGTCTGAGTCGTTTGGAGAGGGTTCTGTATTTGAGTTTCCTGCGCAGGCACGCTTTCCGCAAGACTGCTTCTGCTCGGTGTCTGGGACTCGATAGCTGTTTCTTCTGGGGTTTTGAAAAATTCAGAGGCAGATTCAAACGAAGAGATGGGTATCGTTTTTCTCTCTGGGGGAGGTTTAAACTTTTCTAAGCGCGTATTAGCATGTGTATTTTGAGGATTGATTTGCAGAACACGTTCGAGGGCATAAATTTGCTGCTCTCTGTCCTCAAGGGCGTAACTCATGATATGCCAGGCATGCTCATTGTCCGGAAAAGATTGGACATACTTGGCCAGCAGTACACGAGCCTGGTGTTTCTTGCCAGCCCGGATTAACTCTGTGGCCTGTTTCAGTGCGGGAATGTTTGTGGGATCCATGATCTATTAGTTTGAAGGCAAACGTTTCTCGCCATAACGAATACGTGGATCGAGATAGGCGGTGATGATATCGAGCAGTAAACGGGCGATGAGAGAGAGTACGCCAACGATCAGCAGTGTAGCCATTACCAGGGGCATATCTTGCCAGTAGAGCGCATTCCACATCCTCGTGCCCATTCCTGGCCAATCTGTAGAGCTTTCAATTATGACGATGCCCGTTATTAAATAGGGCAGCGAAATCACCAGGCGGCTGATTACTGGCAGCAAAGCGTTGCGGGCAGCGTGTCTTTCTAACACCGTCGAATCGGGCAAGCCTTTTGCTTTGGCAGTGACCACATATTCTGAATTCATTACTTCTTCCATGCTGGCTTGCATGATCATCATGGTTTCACCAAAGGAGAGCAAAATGTATGTCACCAAAGGGATCCAAGCGATCCTCATGATGTCAAATGCCAAGATTTCAATACCCAGGAGATACAAGATCCCAATAGTAGAGGCGAGGATTAGGATCAGATAAATGATTCCGGGTGTTGCGCGCTTGGTGAACTCTTCGATCAAATTTTTTACCAAATAAAAGAAGAGAGCGCAGCCAATTAGAACGGCGATCATGCGGAAGGCGATCACACTGGGATGCACTTCGATATCTGCCCAGATGAGTCGATCCAAACCGAGGAAGGCCGGCTGGGCTCTGCTTCCAATCTCTCCCATGACTGCAAATCCAGCGCCTTTGGTAAATAGATACGTAAACAAGAAGGTCAACCAGGGAGGAAATGATGTAAATAAGGTCAAACCCCCTAATGTGGTTGCCCTCGATAAGACGCCCGACCTTTTCCAGGCTGTAATTTTTCCGAGCCAAAGCCCGATCAAAAAGGCAATGATTGTCCCAGTAACAAAAACCAACAATGTGGCAGGAATGACAATTTTTAATGTTTCGATGATCGAGTCTCCGCTCAGGGATAATCCCAAATCTAGCGTGACTATATTTTTTAACCAATGAAAATAACGCTCCCAAATTGGGAGATCCAGACCTAATTGTACGCTCATCCGAGCGCGACATTCGGCATTGCAAAACAGGGCAAACTGGTCGAGGAAATCCCCCGGCATCATGATCTGAATGAAAAAGAACATGAAACTGATAAAGATGAAAAGTTTGATAATGCTAAGTAGGGTTTGCTGAATGAGGTAACGGGACATAAAAACTACCCTCTATTGTAGTTGAGACGGTGCTAGCGTGTAAAATTCTATCACACGCACTGGATGAATTGCTTGTCCTGTCAACTATTATGGTTACCCCCAAATATCGCCGAGGTTCATTCTTTCAGAACCTTTGCATCCCCATTGTTGGCGTGGTTTTTGTTGATGATTTCTTCAATATTAAGGGGAGGTAGCTCTTCTATAGAGAGCAAACCGAAATGGCTCAGGAATTCCGGCGTTGTACTGTACAAAATTGGTCTTCCTGGACCTTCGGCGCGGCCCACTTCCTGAATGACGCCTTTGCTGAGCAGGTTCTTCATTACGCTGTCGCTGTTAACCCCGCGGATTGAGTCCACAAATGGGCGCGTTACAGGCTGCTGGTAGGCAATAATTGCTAAAGTTTCTAGAGAAGCGCGAGTGAGTTGAGCGGTTGCTTCGAGTTCTAAGAAAAGTTCAATATCATCAGCCGCGGATGGTGCGCTCGTCAATCGCACGCGACCTTCGTGGCGTTGAATACAAATGCCGCGCTCCTGGTATAGCTCTTCGATTTCAGCTAAGCACTTTTCGATTTGTCGGTTGGTTACACCCAACACTCGGGATAGTTGCCCGGGGGCTACAGCTTCTGGGGCCACAAAAAGCAGCGCCTCGACGCGGGCTGTCAAACTGAGTTCAGGGGTAGATTCCTCTTGGGGTTGAATGGTATCGCTCATGCTATAATCTGGCTTCAGATAACGTGAAAAAGACGAGTTTCTCTCTATATTTGGGTCAGAACGAGATGAGATTATACCATTCAATTACACTGCTTATTTTGAGCCTGATTCTCCTGCTGGGGGCATGCGTTCTGGCTCCAACGGAAGTGCCAACCATTCAGGTGGAGATCATCGGAGACGGTCAGGTGTACAAGGTGCAGGTGCCACCACAGAGCACAGTCCAGGACGCCTTGAAAATTGCTGACATCTCCTTGGGAACACTGGACCGTATCGATCCCGATTTGCACATCGCCTTGACAGAAGGCTCGCAGATTAACGTCACGCGGGTATATGAAGAATTCGAAATCGAACAGGTCGTGATTCCTTTCGAGCAGCAAATTCAACCCAGCGAATTCCTTGCTGAGGGCGAGCAGCAGCAGCTCCAGCGCGGCGAGAATGGCGAGAAGGAGATCACTTATCGGTTGATTTATGAGGATGGCATTGAGATTTCACGCACTGAAATTAGGACAGTGATTGTCAAAGATCCTTTGCCCCAGATCATGTTGGTGGGCAAGCAGACTTCTTTTACGCCGCAGCCGATCCCCGGACGGTTGGTATTTCTTTCTGATGGTAACGCCTGGATGATGGAGGGTACAACGGCTAATCGCATTCCAATTATTTCTTCCGGCGATTTGGATGGTCGTGTCTTTGTGCTTTCGAATGACGCTGAGTGGTTGCTGTTCACACGTCACGATGATGATGAAGAGATCATCAACACACTTTGGATTGTTCAGGTGAATAATCCGGAAGTAGAGATCGATTTGCAGGCCGCGAACGTGATTCATTTTGCTGATTGGCGGCCGGGATCGACAGCTTATGCCGCATTTTCAACAGTGGAGCCGCGCCAGGCCGCGCCGGGATGGCAGGCCAATAATGATATCCAAATGGCCAATTTCAGTGTCAATGGTTGGGTGGATCCCAGCCCCGAAGAGATCGTTGAAACCAATTCTGGCGGAGTCTATGGCTGGTGGGGAACGAATTATGTTTATGGTAATAACGCCCAGTCCCTGGCATATGCCAACCCAAATCAGGTGGGATTGGTAAACGTCGAAGAGGGTACTTTTTTCCCAGTGCTGGATATTACGCCTTTAGAGACCCGCAGCGACTGGGCCTGGGTACCAGGGCTCAAATGGGGGCCTAATGGCGAAATACTCTATACCGTACGCCACGCGCCACCCCCTGGGACGGTATCGCCCGAAGAGTCGCCCATATTCAATATAGCAGCCCTGCCGCTTAACGGCGGTGAGCCCGTAGACATAGTCTCCCATGTGGGGATGTTCGCTTATCCTTTACCTTCACCGCTCACGCCTAAATCTACTGGGGAGACAGCCTTTCAGGTTGCGTATCTGCAAGCCATTTTCCCAGATCAAAGTGAAACCAGCCGCTACCGGGTCGTGTTCATGGATCGAGATGGCTCAAACCGCCGCGAGCTATTTCCACCCGCCGAGGCCCCAGGTATTGAGCCGCAAGAAGATTGGGGTGCCTGGTCGCCTCAGCCGGCAGAGGCGCTCAATGAGCACATTTTGGCCGTGCTCTATCAGGGCAATATCTGGCTTGTGGACAGCCGCAACGGAGATTCCTGGCAAATCACAGGCGATGGGCGCATCAATCGCCTCGATTGGCGTTGAAGTTGAACTGACATTGTTGTGAGGGAAAGGGAACTTTCTGGATATTGATAATTTCCCTCTATCTGTTAGACTTGTACAGTTTTCTTTTGAGTATGATATCGACAATGCGATTATTATTATCTCATATTACGCACACATAGCGAGAAAGCCCTGGAAATAGTGGGTGGGGGCACCGCTCCCACCCATTATTTCCGGGGATATTGTTTTTTAGGTTGCGTAACATCAATTATTAAATAATGTTAAAGGATTAGTTTATGCGAGTACTGATAACTGGCGCAGCCGGATTTTTAGGATCACATCTTTGCGATCGACTTTTAGCCGAGGGGCACGAAGTGGTTGGGATGGACAATTTCATCACGGGAAGCATGGACAATCTGGTTCACTTGGCAGATGAGGAGCATTTCCTTTTCATCAGGCATGATGTTTCGAACTTTATTTTCGTGCCTGGCAAATTGGATGCCGTAATGCATTTCGCTTCGCCAGCCAGCCCGAACCCCCATTCCCCCTACGGATATGTCAACTTGCCCATTCAGACCATGAAAGCTGGGGCTTTAGGCACGCATAACACCTTAGGCGTTGCCAAAGCGCACAACGCAAAATTTTTATTGGCCTCCACAAGCGAAATATATGGCGACCCACTCGAGCACCCGCAAACCGAGAGCTATTGGGGCCATGTCGACCCTATAGGAGAGCGATCCGTATACGACGAGGCCAAACGTTTTGCTGAAGCACTGACCATGGCCTATCATCGTTTTCATGGCATCGATACTCGCGTGGTGCGAATTTTCAATACCTATGGTCCGCGCATGCATACCGATGATGGTCGAGTTGTGCCGAATTTTTTGATCCAGGCGATCAAAGGGGAGCCCCTAACCGTATATGGCGATGGCCAGCAGACGCGCAGTTTTTGTTATGTTGATGATTTGGTCGATGGCATTTACCGCTTGTTGATGTCCGATTTGCATGAGCCTGTCAATATCGGCAATCCTGATGAAATCACCATTCAGCAATTTGCCGAAACGATCAACGAAATTACCGGTAATACAGAAATTGTTTCTCTTCCCATGGAGCGGGGCAGTGGTGACCCTCAGCGTCGGCAACCCGATATCAGCCGTGCTTTAAAAGAGCTCAAATGGGAGCCAAAGATCAGCCTGCGAGAGGGG
Source organism: uncultured Anaerolineales bacterium (assembly GCA_964419495.1). Taxonomy (GTDB): domain Bacteria; phylum Chloroflexota; class Anaerolineae; order Anaerolineales; family UBA11858; genus NIOZ-UU35. Next base: position 9,197 of record CAYQQX010000094.1, on the reverse strand, counting down.
ATTGAAAAAACCTTGCCGTATTTCAAGGAGAAGTTAGCCCTAGCATGACAATGACAAACTTCATTACGGATCCCACTGAGCGCACACGGTTCATTAAGTTTGCAATAGTGGGTTCAATTGGCGCGTTGGTCGATTTTGCGGTCTTCAACATTTTGACCAAATTTTTGTCCGTAAACCCGGTTGTTGCCAGTGTGATTTCATTTGCTGTGGCGGTTTTGAATAACTTCACCTGGAACCGATTTTGGACTTATCCAGACTCGCGCTCAAAACCGATTACGAACCAATTGGGCTCATTTGGCTTGATCAATTTAATCGGGGTTGCTATCCGTACACCCGTGTTTGCATTGCTCGACGGCCCCCTGGAAAAGCTATTTGCGAACTTGCCTTTCACTCCAATATTTGAATTCATGACCCCTGTATTTATGGGCCATAATAGCGCCCTGGCAATTGCCATCATATTGGTGATGTTCTGGAATTATTTCATTAATCGTTTCTGGACGTATAACGATATTGAGTAGAACCTATCTCAAAAAAACTGTTTTTGGCACACTCAGAATGACATTTGTGGGCAGATAGGTTTTCGCAAAGTCAAAATTCGAGGTGGGTTGGGTATAATATCCCTATGACTAACAATCGCCGAATAATTCCAATCTACACCACAGCAGGTGATGTAGGTGCATATCTCGTGTATCCTTATCTCTATAATGAGACTGGCGAATGGGTGGGATGGGTCACAAAAAAACGCGAAGTATATTCTGTGCTAGGCAATTATATTGGCTGGCTTACTGATGATCCCCGCATTCTTCGTAAACGATCCTATGATTTTTCGAAGCCGCGTGTTGAACCGCCGCCCACGCAGCCGCGCATCCGCGTCCCTGCCACTTCGCCCTTAGCCCCGATGATGTCGGAGCTGACATTTACGACCGTGGATGTCCTCGAGGAAGAGCCCCATCGTCTCGCCACCGCTGATTTCGACGAACTGCGCGAAGATATGGATTGATTGGGAGCCGCAGATGAACGCGGATAGACACAGATGATAATGTTAGATCACGATATATAAGGCACTTTCCATAGTCGCCAGATTTATTACTGACATGACAAGAACTTCAGAAGGCAAAACTGTCAGCGCATCACGTATCAATATCGCTCAAATGATGCAGCCAACGCATGCCAATAGCCATGGCAACGTGCACGGCGGCTGGATTATGAAATTGGTCGATGAAGCCGGTGCCCTGGCCTGCATGCGCCACGCCCAGCGCAGAGTTGTAACGGTTGTGGTTGATCAGATGATGTTTCGTCAGCCCATCCGCATAGGGGATCTGGTTAATTTGACCGCTGAGGTGAGTTACACTGGACGAACATCGATGGAGGCGCGCGTAGAAGTTGTAGCCGAAAACCCCGTCACGGGCGAGTGTGTTCATACCAATACTGCCTATTGTGTTTATGTTGCCTTGGGGGATGACGGCAAACCGACTGTTGTTCCGCCGTTGATCCCTGAAACTGACCTTCACCGCCAGCGCATGGATAGGGCCAAACAAAGACAAGAATTCCGTTTGTCTCATAAGGACGAGCTATAGGATCTCTGGACGGTATTCCATAAATTCTGATGATGACAGAAAAGGAACAGCCTCCCTTTACCGAAGAAATTGCGCCAGCAGATGGCACACCGCCGGTGCGGTCTCTGCGTGAGTTGATTGACCGCGTCACCGGGCGCACACTCGAATCGGCTGTGCCGCAAGAAGACGCCGGTATTGCCGATGTTGTGCCCTTCCCATTTCTGGCTCTGGTAGGTCAGTCAGAAATGAAGCTGGCGCTGCTCCTGGCAATGATCAACCCCAATATGGGCGGCGTACTGCTGATTGGCCCTCGTGGAACGGGTAAAACAACGGCCGTTCGCAGTTTGCCAGAATTGCTCCCCCAGGCACCGCGCAGCCTATGCTATTATGGCTGCCTGCCGGAGGATATTGAAGCGGGGGGAATGGATGCCGTATGTCCCGATTGTGCCGAAAAATATGCTGCAGAAGAACCCCTGGCCGTAATGGACCAGGTTCGGTTGGTCGAGTTGCCTCTCAACGCCAGACTCGAGGATGTGGTTGGCGGCCTGGATGAGCGCGCCGCGCTGCAAGGGCAAATCCGACTTAGACGTGGTATCTTGGCCCAGGCTGACCGCAACCTGCTGTACGTCGATGAAGTCAATTTACTCAGCGATGAAGTTGTGGACGCAATTTTAGATGCTGCTGCGCAGGGATATTATTTGGTGCGTCGCGGACCTATGTCTTCGACCTATCGAGCGCGGTTTGTTTTAGTAGGATCGATGAATCCCGAGGAGGGCCGACTGCGCCCACAAATCTTAGATCGCTTTGGGCTGCGGGTTGTGGTGCGAGGCCTGCCCGACCGGGACGAGCGCCTGGAAGCGTATAAACGTTCCCAAGCATATCTCACCAACCCGCGCCAGGTGTCAGCCGAATTCTCCGATGCGACTATCCTGGCTCAAGAGGATATCCAGGCGGCGCGCGATTTGCTGCCCCAAGTGGAGATACCTGAGGCTGTTTCCCAACAAGGTCTCAAACTGGTTGAGCGCCTGAAAGTCGATTCTCTACGCGCCGAGATAACCATGTTTGAAGCTGCTCGAGCGCATGCGGTTGCCGACGCGCGAATGAAAGTAACTTCAGAAGATTTGCTGACTGTAGCGCCCATGGCGCTGCGTTTGCGCCGCTCCAATTTTGTTGATGATTATTTCACCCAGCATGAGTTTGAAGAAGCAGAACTTACAAACATAATGAAAGAAATTATTCCCACTAAGAAAAGCAAAAAGAAATAAGGAGAAACCCATTGAGTAGTATTAACCATCGTCAACGACTTGAAGCCTGTCTTTCTGGAGAGAAACCTGACCGTCCCCCGGTTGCTCTTTGGCGCCACTTTCCGGTAGATGACCAAACCCCAGAAGGGTTGGCAGCTGCAACACTACATTTTCAGCGCCTGTATGAATTTGACTTTGTTAAGGTAACCCCGGCATCGTCGTTTTGCATCAAAGATTGGGGCAGCAAAGATGAGTGGCGCGGTGCCATTGAGGGGACGCGTGCCTACGTCCATCGCGTGATCCAGCAGCCCGAAGACTGGACTCGCCTCCAGGCATTGGACCCCGCGCGAGGGCATCTTGGAGACCAGTTGAAGTGTTTGAGCCTCCTCGAGGCAGAACTCGGCTCCAACACGCCCATTATCCAAACCATTTTTAGCCCCATGGCCCAGGCAAAAAACTTGGTCGGAGGGGAAGAGTTGTTAGTGCATATGCGGCGCTATCCAGATGCGCTGCACGCTGGCTTGAAAATCATTGCTGATACCACCCAACGCTTTGTGGAAGCCGCCTTGAAGACAGGCATCGCAGGTGTGTTTTATGCGATCCAGCATGCCCAATATGGCCTGGTTTCAGAAGATGAATTCGCTGAATTCTGCAAACCATACGAGCTGCAGGTTTTGGAAGCTGCAGTTGATGGTTGGTTCAACTTACTGCACCTTCACGGCCAGGATGTGATGTTTGATCAGGTGGTTAAATTTCCCGTACAGGCCATCAATTGGCACGATAGAGAAACCCAGCCTTCGCTGGCCGAAGCCAAGACCCGCTACTCAGGCGTACTATGCGGCGGCCTGCGCCGTAATGAAACCATGGTATTGGGAACACCTGAGTCTGTAGCGGCAGAGGCCAAAGATGCCATTCAGGCAACGGAGGGTCAGCGCTTTATTCTAGGAACAGGTTGTGTGACACCCACCATCGCGCCGCACAGCAATATCCTGGCGGCGCGCCAGAGTGTAGAGAAATAGTTTGTAGTAGCGCACGATAGTGCGCTTAGTATGATTATCAGACGGGCACTCACGTGCCCTACTACAAACCAAATGTGAGGTTCTGTATTTGAGTAATCTCCGCGTTATCGGCGGTATTGCCCAGGGGCAAAACCTGCGTGCTGTCCCTGGTGATGTTACCCGTCCGATCACCGACCGAGTCAAAGAATCGCTCTTCAATATCATTGGGCCTGATATTGAAGGTGCGATTTTTTTGGATATGTTTGCGGGTACAGGCGCGGTAGGAATCGAGGCTCTTAGCCGAGGGGCGAAATGGGTGAGATTTGTCGATCGCCATCACCAGGCTGTCAAAACAGTGCGCACAAACTTGAATAATACCAAATTGAGCGCACGTGCCGAAGTTCTTCAAATGGACGCTTTCTTAGCACTGGAACAGCAGACGGACTCCCCCTTTGATTATGTCTACATTGCTCCGCCGCAATATAAAGGCATTTGGAAGAAAGCACTTTTTGAAGTTGATGAACGGCCGGATTTGCTGGCTGAATTTGCCTGGGTGATCGTCCAAATAGATCCGCTGGAGTTGGAACCAGTCGAACTGAATAATTTACATGAATTTGACCGACGCCAATACGGTAGTACATTATTATTATTCTATGTTTTGACCGAAATGGGTTAGAATGTTTTTGTGGAGAATTCGATGAATACCAGCTCAATCGCCGCAGACCAAATCATTCGTAGAGCCTTTCCCGGCATCCCTAAACCGGAAGCTGAGGAATTAGTTTCGATCGGCAGTGTTAATTCTTATCCGCAGGGGAATGTTCTCTGCCGGGAGAATGCCATTGAGGATATCTTTTTTGTGTTGCTAGAGGGGCAAGTCGAAGTTACAAAAACCATTAACGAGAATGAAGAGCGCATGCTAAAAAAACTTCATCAAGGAGATTTCTTTGGTGAAATGGGCTTAATCCACAACGCTCCCCGCGCAGCAACAGTGGTCACAACTACCCAGGTCAAGGTGCTGGAAATTAACAAGTCGTCCTTTGATCAGTTGCTAGAGCGCAGTTCTTCGATGTCGTTGGCCATGGTGCATGAGGTCAGTCAGCGCTTGCGCGAGAACGATGAAATGGCGATTGAAGATCTTCGGCTAAAGGCGGGAGAATTGGCGACTGCTTATCAGCGATTGGCCAAAGAGGAATTGGCTCGACGCGAATTCTTGACCACCATCGCTCACGAGCTGCGCACGCCACTGACTGCGGCACGCGGATTCTTGGAGATGGCGCGTTTCCATGATCTTGAGGAAGCCGATCTTAAGGATGTTTTGGGCACTGTCGGGCGCAATGTGGAGCAGATTATCACGCTTGTCAACGACATCCTTTTCTTGCAAGAAGTTGAAATCGTGATGCCCGAATTGCACCCTACCGATATCGCTGACTTGGTCAAATACGCGGTTGACGAGAAGAAAGATGAAGCGGTAGTTGCTGGTATTGAAATCGTTGTGAGTATTAATGATGACGTACCCCAGATTGCGGGGCACGTGCGCAGCATCCAGCGCGCCCTTGTACAGTTGCTTGATAATGCCGTTAAATTTAGTCCAGGTGGTGGTGTGGTAAACGTTCAAGTTTCTTCATCCGAAGATGGGGCCAAGGTTAAAATACAAGATCATGGCATCGGCATTGACGAAGCTGTGCTGCCGTATATTTTTGATCGTTTCTTCCATATGGACAAAATAGGCAGCGAGGTGTTTGGTGGTTTGGGTCTTGGGCTATCGATCACCAAGCAGGTCATCGAACAGCATAACGGAAGAATAGAAGTTGAAAGCAAGTTTGGTGAGGGAAGCACGTTTTCGATTTTCTTAAAAGAGGCGGTCGAGGAAGTGTAAAATTATTTAAAAAGTCTGTTCGATCACAAGCTGATCCTCCTCATCGTATCGGTAAAGCGCCGAAAGAGGGGGATCAACTTTTTTGAGCCCTAGTACCTTTGGGAGAAGGGTGTATAAATCCTCGACCAGGGGCTTATCATACACTTTGGAGATGGGAATCCATTCCAGGACTCCTTCTTTTGAAGGCATAGTTTCGCCCTCAGGGCAGTCGCCGCGAAAAATATAAATACCAACCCCGGGGTTGGTCCCGGTATCAATTGTGATCACGCCACAAAGCCAGAGATCGATATCTTCAAGACCGGTTTCTTCTCGAAGTTCTCGTCTCGCCGCGGAGAGGATATCTTCCCCACGCTCAACGTGTCCCCCAATGCCATTGTAGTGATTGGCCCAAAGCCGTTTATCGGGCGCCCCTTTGATGAGTAAAATAGAATCCCCGCGCGTCAGGAAAATTAACGTGCGGGGAATTTGTGTGTAACGATTAGATGTAACGCCTTGGTCTGATGAAGGCATTTGTGATTTTTTAATTGCGATAGGGCACGATATATCGTGCCCTATCGCATGAAAGGATTCTAGGAAACTAATTTGCGAACTTCGTCCAAAGTCCCAGCGCTGCCCAGGTATTGGTTCTTCTCAGCGATGAAATCTGCATAAGCAGCCATGAAGACCTTTCCAGGGGGGCGCAGATCGAAGTTTTCAGGTTTCTCGAGGAAAAACTCACGGTGTACGCGTGTCCATACCAGGCGGCCGTCAGTGTCGATGTTAATCTTAGTGACACCAAGTTCAGAGGCGCGTTTGAATTGACCGGCATCCACACCCTTGGCGCCCAGCAGTTTGCCGCCAGCAGCGTTGATGCGCTCGACTTCTTCTTGGGGCACGGAGCTGCTGCCGTGCATCACCAGGGGGAAGCCGGGCAGATTCTTCTGAATGGCTTCGAGTACATTGAAGTGCAACCCTTGGGTTCCGCTGAACTTGAAAGCCCCGTGGCTGGTGCCAATGGCGCAGGCTAGTGAGTCAACGCCGGTGCGCTCGACGAATTCTAATGCCTGGTCGGGGTCGGTCAATTTGGCGTCTGCCTCGTCAACCTGAATATGTTCCTCGACACCACCCAGCATACCCAGCTCTGCTTCCACAACGACACCCTTGTCGTGGGCATAGTCCACGACGCGCTTGGTGACCGCAATATTCTCTTCGAACTCCTCATGACTGGCATCGATCATCACCGAGCTGTAGAAGCCACTGTCCACACAGTCGTAGCAGGTCTCCTCGTCGCCGTGGTCCAGGTGTACGGCAAAGACAGACTCGGGGAAAATTTCGTCAGCGCTGCGGATCAATCCTTCCAGCATGGTTTTGTGCGTATAGGAGCGTGAGCCTTTGCTAATCTGCAAAATGAAGGGAGCTTTGCTTTCCAAATTACCTCGGAATAAACCCATGGTCTGTTCCAGGTTATTGATGTTGTAAGCGCCGATGGCATATTTGCCGTAGGCGGCCTCAAAAAGCTTTTTTGTTGTAACGATCATGTTGAACTCCTAAATGAAAATGTTTGCGTTAATTTCTGGCAGGTAATCCACGGTATTATAATTCAAAAAGGTAAAGGTGCTTGCCGGAAATGTGGATATTTTCGTAAGACTTTTGCTCTTATACATTTCTAACATAATGACCGCAACTACGCTCATAATAGGACGTATATTAAATCGAATGAGCAGCCTTTGTTGCCATTTGGATGCTCAACGGCTATAATCAAATTGGCGAATACCTTTTATGCGTAGGCAGAACTCTGAGGAGGAAAACATGTCAGATTTATTTGAGAAAGTCACCGGCGACCAGGATTTCTTCAAGAAGATTGCCAGTAAAATCCCTGGCTTTGGTGGTTATATTGAAAGGCAGAATAGGCGTGCGGCTGACAAGCTGCTGCGGGAGACTGTCGCAGATCGATTCGAAGAGTTGTACCAGCGAGTTTCTGCCGTGCAGGCTGATTTTGTCAGCGAGGGCCAAATCCAGTATGTAGATGATTTGGAAAAAGCAGCTATCAAAGTACGCACTTTCATTGATAAGATTCGCACAGCCTCATATGGCTATTCGGGATTCTTTGACGCGGCAAAGATCAATGAGGAAGAATTGGCACGTGTTTACGAATATGATTCAGCGATGCTAGACCTGGTTGATAGCGTCAGCCGTGCCATTGATAATGTCGAAGCATCAGTTGGCTCGGATGGTCTCCCTGCCGCGATCCGCAATTTGGTCAGCAGCGCTAATGAATGCTTGTTAGTATTCAACCGGCGCGACGAAGTTATGACTCAAGGATAATAATATAATTAACCCAAAGGCGCAGAGATACAAAGCGAAAATTAATTTCATTGCGCCTTCGCGACTTTGCGTTAAACAAAATAGTATAATTGAAGACCGATAATTTTTTGGAGGATTGGTGATGGCTAGAATTTTTGACGTAATTGAATACGCAGATGAGATGCGTGATCGCATTGTGCAGCGTTTCCCTGAAAAGGGCTCGGGTGATTTCCGCATTGGTTCGCAGGTGATTGTGCGCGAATCTCAGGCGGCTGTGTTCTTTCGTGATGGTCAGGCTTTAGATGTCTTCGGACCAGGAAGACATACAATTGCAACGGCTAATGTGCCCCGGCTGATTGACTTCATTGGCAAGGCTTTCAACGACCGCACGCCCTTTACGGCTGAGGTTTATTTTGTCTCCATGCGTGAGTTTGTGGACAAAAAATGGGGCACCCCCCAGCCGATCATCGTGCGCAACCCCGGAATGGGCCTGGGTGTGGCATTGCTGCAAGGATTTGGCACTTACAGCTTCGAAGTCGCTGACGCCCAGCAGTTCGTGACTCAGATTGTCGGCTCTTTGGGCGCCTACCGCACCAGTGAGATCGAGGATCGAATGCGCGGCGTGCTGCTTTCAGATTTGACCGACCTGCTCGGTGAGACCGCCGCCGAGCACAGCGTTGTTGACCTGATCGGCCTGGTCAATGAGATGAGCGCGGGCGTGCGCGCTAAGGCGCAAGATCATTTCACCTCCCTGGGTTTGACGCTCAAATCCTTTATCATTTCTAACCTGAAACCCTCCGACAAATCCGCCGAGGAATTGCGCAATATGGGCATGCTGGACATGAACACCTACACCCAATTGCAGGCTGCTGACGCTATGTTGGCTGCGGCTGAGAACCCCAGCGGTGGCGCGGGCCTGACAGCCGGCATCGGTGCAGGATTAGGTGTGGGTAATGTGCTGCAGCAATCTCTGCAAGGCATGACCGGCGCCCAAGGACAGCAGGCTGCGGCAGGAGCCGCGGCTGGTGGCGCGATGCCTGATGTGATGACACCTGCTGAAGCGGCTGGCTTCCTGAAAGTATCAGAAGAAGATGTCATCGCAGCTATTGATGCTGGAGATTTGAAGGCTAAGAAACTTGGTAATGCCATCCGCATCAGCAAGAAATCGCTTGAAGAGTTCCTGAGCGGATAGAAAATTATTCGCCCCCACCCTAGCCCTCCCCCGACAATCGGGGGAGGG
>CAYQQX010000093.1:0-17553 GCA_964419495.1 uncultured Anaerolineales bacterium | reverse complement strand
CCCGATTAGTTCAGCCGTCTCAAAATGGGAAGTTATTTTTGCACGCCTCCTAAACAACCCTTTCCATAATTAAAAATCTCGATATTCGACAAATTGAATATTTGTTGCCCACACATATCAGGCCGCATTGCGACAAAATCTAGGTGCCAATATAGCGGTATGGCAGCTAACTCGTCAGTAAAAATGGCTTGCGCCTGTTGATGGGCATTAGCGTAATCAGGCGTATCGGGAATTGTAGATAATCCCTTATTACAAGCCTGATCAAATTCCGCATTACTGAATCCGGCCAGATTGCCACCTCCCCATCCTTTTGCATATTCAGGATAAGGTCCGGGGATCTCTTCACTGAGATACAAATAGCAAGGTGGAATTCGCGATTCTTGCCAGGCAAATTGAGCTGCAGAAAATGTGCGGCCAAATATGGGTCCATCTGGGCCTGGGGCAAGAAACTGTTCCCAGGGGAGAGTTTGCACATCTAACTGAATGCCGCATTGTGCTAAGGATTCTTTGACAATTAGAGCGCTGGCAATCCTTTCAGGATCATCTGGGATGAGGTAATCAAACTCAAAAGGCGTAAAGTCGGGAACATTTGTTACGCCGATGGATGTAAGGGGCGTGCTTGTATCCTGATCATAATCAACCCATCCCAATAGGGCCAGCAACTCCAATGCCCTTTGAGGGTCGAACTCATATTCTTGCAGTTCTTGGTTGAACAAAGTATGCTCTGGAAACAGGTATCCCCGCGGGATATCTGACCCACCCAAAAGGAGTTCATCAATGATCTTCTGGCGATCGATGCACATGGCAAATGCCTGACGAACTTCTTTGGTGGAAAAGAAATCCACGCTCTCATCATCCAAAGAATTGATAGCCAAAATAATCTGCTCAAAAGAGGCCCGCTGTTGAACTACAAACCGAATTTGGTTGTCTGATTGAGCTTCTAGCAGCCGCTGAGCCTGAGACAGATCTAGGCTAGATTGATCCAGGTAATCACACTCTCCAACGAATAGAGCATCAACAGCGGTGGCCGCATCAGGCACAAAACGGAACACCAAATGATCGAAGGCTGGCAGGCCTTCACCACTGCGGAAATAATTGGGGTTTCGATCCAAGGTGATATGATCACTTGCGGTCCACTCTCTGATGATATATGGGCCCCACCCCAGTGGCGTACGGGCAGATACCTCTGATGTAAATAATTCTTCGGTGGTATATAAACCTAACTGGTGTTGGGGTAACGGGGAGAAGAAAAATGTTGCATATTCCCCCTGGTAACCGGGTATGCTCACCCACTCCACAGTTTGATCATCTAATGCTGTGTAAGAATTAGTTGAACGGAAAACTGTCTCAGTATTACCATATAAAGATTGTGCCACGGTGAACGAAAACACTGAATCGTGGGCCGTCAAAGGAGCGCCATCAGACCAGAGGATGTTGGGCAACAATTGAAATCGCACCACCAGTTCATCCATGTTTACAACCTGATCGCTCTCATAGGTCTGAGCACAATCGGTACTGGTGCAGCCAGATGGGCGATAGCTAACACCATCTTGAAGGCTGACCCAGTTTCCTTCTGCATCCATAATGACTGAGCCCGATACTACCTCGATGGGGCGTAACTCTGCCCCACCATTCGCTAACGTGGGTTCGCTCTCCAATATTATTGGCACAATTTCTCCATGGGAGATATCCATGGGGCCGTCATAAATTGCTTGAAGGATCCCACGTGCGGCCGAGGATGCATCTGCAAATCGGAACAAGGACGAAGGTTCTCGCCCCATGCATATTGTCAATACTTTAGGGGGTTTGGGAGTGGGTGTGGGGATGGTGGTAGCTGTGGGGGCTATTGTTGGAATGGCTTCCGAGGTCAACACAACGCTATCTTCTACAGAAATTGTCGGTTGAGTTGCACAAGCTGTTAAGGTTCCAACAAATAGGATGGCGATGATGAGATGTAATGATTTTGCCATTAAGAAATCTACGATTTACTTACAAACATTGGGAGAAATTATCTAAAGCGAAGGGATACCTAAAACCAAGATCCAAATGAGATTCAAACAATCAGAACACCAATTTGAAGGGAGTAGGCCGTAGCCTTAGCAAAGCGCTCAAACGATAGATAGGTATATTCACGATCTGCAGGTAAAGATAAGAAACGTGCCAAAAGCGACTCAGATGTTTCTTTCTCCTCAGCAGCAGCGGATAATAGTTGTGCTCGAAGATCTGCAGGAGGAGATTTTTTGTCAAGCCAATTCTTCATCCCACGACGCAGACGAACCTCAAACAACTCTTTTTTGGAATACTTATGTAAATTCATATTGCACTTCCCCAAGTTTGGTTCCATCTTCTGCTTCTAAGTACATCCTTAATGCTCGACGTCCATAGTGCAGGCGCGATTTTACGGTACCAACCGGGATTTCTAATATTTCAGCAATTTCCTGTAAAGATAGATCATTAAAATAATGTAAAACAATAACAACTCGATGGCGCAGTGCTAAGGATGCAACTGCCTTATAAACACCTTGCCATTCTTCATTTCTTTCCAAGTAATAAGAAGGAGAATTCTTCTTACTGCTTGTCAGCCATTCGGCCATATCTTCTATCGGGCGCAGGAGCCAGCGCTTGCGGCGTTTGAGCCAGGTATAGGTAAGGTTCGTAGTAACACGATATAACCAGGGTTCAATAGGTCGATCTGGGTCGATGCGCATTGCAAAACGGTTTACTCGCAAGAAAACATCTTGCAATAGATCACCAGCTGCAGATTCATCACCAACAATTGCTAACGCGGTCCGGTAAACTATATGTTGATGACGATCATATAGCTCACCAAGGGCATCCAGATTTCCATCTTGAAGCTGTAAAACTAATTCGCGGTCGCTGAGCACGTGCAAACTTCCTCTATTATTTAATTTATGCATTTAATACTCTTACTGAGTTCTAAGGTTCAAAGTAAACACAAATTCAACCAAGAGACTCTAATCTCCGGGTTCTTAAAGCAAGTAAAAGTAATGGATGCTAATGGGAGTTTGAGAAATGAGGCCGAGAGTACTCTATGCGCCTCATCAACGGATTTGATTAATAAAGTCACAGCCTCGCAATTATGCATTACAGGGACATATCTGTCAAACATGAATAAAGATATTTTGTCACATAAACTAAATTACTATCGACCTGTGGATGGGGTTACTCATCATCTTCATCTCCATACCGCAGGCGAATATAAGAATAATAACGCTCATCGTGCACATACCCCTTCTCAACCGCGTCTTTGACCGCGCAGCCCGGCTCATGAAGATGCATGCAGTTGCTGAACTTGCAATCTGCGACCAAATCTCGCAGTTCAGGAAAATACCCATCAACCTCTTCTGGTTCAATATCCCAAAGAGCCATGGCCTTCAAACCGGGTGTATCCGCGACATAGCCACCGGCATCCAGAGGGAACATCTCACGCACAACTGTGGTGTGTCGTCCCTTACGCGTGGTCTTGCTTACATCCCGAACAGACAACCCTAGTTCGGGCTGAACGGCATTTAATAAACTGGATTTTCCTGCCCCCGAGGGGCCTGCCAGCACAGACACTTTCCCTGATAAACGCTTGCATAATGCCTGTACCCCGCGCCCTGTTGCCGCGGAAGTGAATAACATCTGGTAGCCAATTTTTTTGTAATGCCCATACCACTTGCGAGCATACCTCCAACCTATCAGATCAACTTTATTGAAAACGATCAGCGATGGAATTTCGGCCTTCTCGGCAACAATTAAAAATCGATCCAGCATCCGTAAGCGCGGATCTGGATCGGCACAAGCAAAAACAAAAACAGCTTGATCAGGATTTGCAATCAGAATTTGTTGATATTCTCCTCTGGGAGTGGGCGCCATTCTGGAGATCATAGAACGTCGCTCTTCGATCTCTTCGACCATCCCTGAACCATCATCAAGCAGGGAGATCAATACCCAATCGCCGACGGCAATGATATCCCCAGTTTTGCGTCCCTGTTTCAACCGTCCCCGCAATCGGCAAACGATTGGACCATCGTCGGTCTCGACAGTATAAAAACCGGACTGTGAACGGACAACTAAGCCGCGTATGTGATCGTTTTTGGTTCCCAGTTAGCTCTCCTTATTTATTACTCTTCCGTAGATTCTTCCGGCGGTTCAGGCGTAGCCAGCACTCCCACAGAAGACTCCCAGGGCAGAAGGTAATTTCTGCGCCCCTCAAAGTACTGCTGTGTAATAGCCCTAAAAATCGGTGCGGCAATTTCTGAGCCTTCACCAGCATGTTCCGCTATGACTACAATAGCGATATCAGATTTATCTGCACGGTTTCGCCGTGTAAATCCAGCAAACCAAGCATGCGATTCTGCCAGCCCTGATTCTGCGGTGCCAGTCTTTCCAGACATGGGAACAATATTAGCGCTATATGCCCCCAATTGATAATATGCTGTTCCTCTTCGATTGCCAACAACGTTCTTCATTGCAAATTGAATTGCTTCCAAAGTCTCAGCACTGATGGGAAGGGTGCCCTTTTCAATGGGTTCAAACGTGAATGTCGGATCCTCACCTTGAACTCCGATACTCTCGATAATTTGCGGTTGATAGATAGTGCCACCATTACCGAGCGCGGCAATGAATTGGGCAACCTGTATGGGCGTTACCAACGTGTCGCCCTGTCCAATAGCGTTGTTGATCGCAGCAACTTCATCACCAGGATCAGGAATATTTCCATCTTCTTCTTCAACGCCTTCGATGCCAGTCGGGGAACCTAAGCCAAAGCCGCGCGCCATCCCTGAGACTGCGTCAGTCAATCCCTGGCGATATAACTCCAAGCCAATATGCCAGAAGAACGGGTTGCATGAGCGCATTAACCCATCAGGCAAACTCAACATGCCGCTTGGTAAAGTTTCACATTCACCTTGGGTTGCCAACTCTTCCTGGCAATGCTCCCAGGTCCAATCATACCTGGGAGCAATACTGGTGATCTCAGTAAAAGAGTACTGACAATCATAGGTTGATTCGGTTGAAAACAAACCGCTCTCCATTCCTGCCGCCATCGTGATGATCTTGAAAACAGATCCCAGAGGATACTGTCCTTGGGTAGCACGATTGAGAAGTGGTTGCCCACTAAATTGCGAATATATTTCCTCTAATTGATAACTATAGTTATAGTTGGTCGGCTCAAAAGCATTGGGGTCAAACCACGGCGATGAAGCCATTGCCAATACCCTGCCGGTATCAACTTCCATGACCACAATTGCACCCGCGTATTTCATCAGAGTGAGTTGCGCAGCTTGCTGCAGATCTGCATCAATGGTTGTTTGAATAGACTGCGCCGGCTGTGCTTCAACCGAGGCCATCTGTGTGACAACCTGGTTATCAGGCCCCAACACATATAGAGTGCCGCCGCGTCCACCTGTCAGATAAGGTTCACCCCATTTCTCGACACCCTGACGTCCGACCTTTTCATCTCGGCCATACCCTTTGCGAAGGAACTCTTCTTCTTCTTCAGCCTGAATACGCGACACATACCCAATTGCCTGAGGGGCGATGCCCAAATCAAAATAATAACGCGATTCGAAAGGATACATGAATAAAACACCATCGCTGTATCCATTTTCAACATCATAGTATTTTTCAACTTTCTCACGCAGCACTTCACCCAAGGGCAAATACCAATCCACCCCCAGAGGAAAATCTTCATAACTGGCTGCAATGGTATTTGGATGAATGTCTGTAATCCATTGCAAATCTTCCAGGAAATCTTGTTCAATATCAGGATCGATATACCCGGGAATAATGCCTACAGAAACCGCCTCGGCATAGGCTACTATAGACTCTCCATTAATATCATAAATATTTGCACGTGAGGGCACATGGCGGTCCATCCACAAGGTATTGCCGCCAGCGAGTTCTGGCAAGATCAATTCATCGGCCCACTGAACTCGCCAGTTATTGTTTTCCATACTCAAATTCATGACCGTATCGCGCTGGATTTGATCAACCAGCACGCTGTCCATAATTACTTTGTAACTAACTTGAGCGCTTTCGACATTTCTAATCAAGGATGACAGTATTTCATATTCGAGATTCGCCAATGCTATTTCGGCAGCTACTGTGCGATAGCGGTCTGTAAAATCTTCCAAGGAGATGGCATCCTGGCTCACTGATGTGAGCATGTTATACATACTTGCATAATCGTCCACTTTCCAGGCTTCTAAATAGGCCATTACCGTGGGTTCTACATCAGGAACCGGGGTTTCTTGGGGTTCAGTAGGTTGATTTTCTGAGGCGGCAGGTGAAGGTGTATATGCAACCACCACAGGCAATGTCGCTTCGGACACTGTCGTGGTGCTGGGGCTACATCCAGTAATGACTACTAACAATAAGGTAAAAATTAACAGTCTCACATTCATAATTCTTCTCGTAAGATCAGATTGTAAACGGGGCATTGATATCCAAGCCTGGACTGACATACTTCTGGTACATTCACATTAGGGTTGAGATCGACTTTTCTCAGCGTGCGTGTCAGGTGGCATAAGGGCAATCCCACTACGTTAGCATAACATGCTTTTAGTGTTTCAACAGGTTGAAATCCATCATGTTGGATGGCATAAGCCCCAGCTTTATCTAACGGATCGCCGCTGGCAATATACTTATGCATCTCTTCTTCCGTGTAGTCCCTCATAGGGACATCAGCAAAACCAAGGTCTGTCAACAACACATCAGTTGGGTAATGAACTGCAAGGCCGGTATAAACCTGATGCTTTCGTCCGCGTAATCGGCGCAGCATATGCGCAGCATCTTCTGCATCAATGGGCTTACCTAGAATTTCGTCTTCATCTACTACAGTGGTATCCGCAGAGATGATCACAGCATTAGCCCCCCAATGCTCCGCTACCGCCCGGGCTTTGGACTCTGCCAAACGCAGCACATAATCTTTGGGATTTTCTCCCGGAAGCACTGCTTCATCCACATCGGCAGGCACAACGTCAAAACTCCAACCTAGAAAACCTAATAATGTTTTTCGCCGCGGCGAATTTGATGCCAAAATAATATCCAATGAGAATCCGTTCCAATCCAAAATACTTGTTCTATTTACTGATTCGCTGGATTCTATCACAACAAATCTACCCCATTTTATAAGCTCATTGTACAATCATAATTAACCTAAGTTGCTACCTTATGCAATTATCCTTTACTTCGACTTCGCTCAGTACCGGCGACTACGACGCCCAAATGCGAAAAAATTCCCAATAAATGCCTGAGCGGAGCGAAACGGAGTAAAGCGTAGTCGAAGGCTGGTTATATGCGTCGCTCAGGATGTTTTTCCGTATGGTGGCAACTTGAGTTAATTACTCATGTTACGCACACGTAGCGAGGTTTCCCTGGAAATACTCTTTAGCTTGCGTAACATCAATTAATTAGTTAATATTCGTTAATTGTTGGTCAACAGAAGCAAACTTCCAATCTCAACATTCAAATTTCCACCACCACACATGGAGGAGAACATATGCAATCGCTCAAAGATCGGATATTAAAGGAAGGATCAAACCTGGGAAACGGAATTCTCAAAGTTGATAGCTTTGTAAACCATCAAGTCGATCCAGTCCTAATGAACGAGGCAGGTAAAGAATTCGCCCGTCTTTTCAGCGATATTGGTGCTACCAAAATCCTGACTGCAGAAATATCTGGCATTGCCCCAGCCGTTTATGCCGGGCTGCATATGGGGCTCCCAGTAGTTTATGCACGTAAACGTAAGCCCATCACCATGCCCGACCAGGTTTTACTCACCCTGGCGCCATCGCACACCAAAGGGCGCACCGTCGAATTAATCGTTTCACCAGAATTCTTGGCCGGTGGCGAGCGCGTACTGATCATAGACGATTTCTTAGCCAGCGGTGCTACCATTATGGGGTTGGTACGCCTGGCTGAATCCGCGGGCGCCACTGTTGTCGGCATTGGCACACTCATTGAGAAAACATTCGAAAGTGGGCGCCAAATTCTCGAGGCTCTGGGAGTTCCGGTACTCTCATTGGCAGCGATAAAATCTATGGAGGGAGATAAAATTCTATTCGTATAGCTTGAAGAAGGGAGTGTGGCAGAATCCACCTTGCAAACTTCCCCTTCATGGTTCACTAAACTATGCACGATAAAATTGCAATCCTCGATTTTGGTTCACAATACTCTCAATTAATTGCCCGGCGTGTGCGTGAGCAGCATGTTTACAGCGAGCTCTATGCTTGGGACACTCGTCCAAACAAAGTTCTCTCCTTAAAACCCAAAGGCTATATACTTTCAGGTGGACCGGCTTCGGTTTACGCGCCCAACGCGCCAAAAATCCCTAAATATGTCTTTGAATCTGGTAAACCGATCTTAGGAATTTGTTATGGAATGCAAGCTCTTACAGATTCTCTTGGGGGCCAGGTGACGCCTGCCAATCAACAGGAATATGGACTGGCTCATGTGTTGACTCTGGCACCCAATCCGCTACTACCCCCAGGGGAGGCGCGCGTATGGATGTCCCACGGAGATCGAATCGAAATTCTTCCTCAGGGATTTATTTCTCTTGCAGAATCGGCGAACTCTCCAATTGCGGCGATGGGAGATGTGGAGCGCGGCTATTTTGGGGTGCAGTTCCATCCCGAGGTGCACCACACACCCCAGGGGTCAGAATTGATACGCCGTTTTGTGGTAGACGTCTGCCAATCAAATCCCAATTGGACTCCGGATTCGATTATTGATACCAGCATTCAACAGATTCGCGAACAAGTGGGAGAACAGCGCGTCCTTTCAGCAGTCAGCGGTGGCGTAGATTCCAGCGTTGTCACAACTTTGGTCCACAAGGCAGTTGGAGATCAATTGGATGCCGTTTTTGTCGATAACGGTTTACTACGATTGGGAGAAGCCGCACAGGTTGTTTCCACTTTTAGAGGTAATTTGGGAGTACGGCTGCATCCTGTCAACGCTGTGGAAGATTTTATGGACGCTTTGTACGGCATCACTGACCCGGAAAGCAAGCGCCGCATCATCGGCGAGCGGTTCATCCGCATTTTTGAGGCCCAGGCTCAGCAATTGGGATCACCCAAATTCCTGGTGCAGGGAACCATCTATCCGGACGTTGTCGAATCCAGCGGACCCGACCGTACCCAGGCGCAGCGCATAAAATCCCATCACAATGTTGGTGGCCTGCCAGAAAACATGGTTTTTGATCTGGTTGAGCCGCTGCGTTATTTGTTTAAGGATGAAGTTAGGGCCGTGGGCGAGGCATTAGGTTTGCCTTCCGAATTGGTGCAGCGCCAACCCTTTCCTGGGCCGGGCTTAGCTGTGCGCTGTCTAGGCGAAGTCAACTGGGAACGCCTGGAACGTCTACGCGCTGCGGATGCGATTTTCATGGAAGAACTGGCAATTGGGGATGAAATTACATCGCAAGCCTTTGCTGTACTTCTTCCCGTCCAATCGGTGGGCGTAATGGGGGACCAACGCACTTATCAAGAGGCGGTTGCATTACGCGCCGTAACAACCGAAGATTTTATGACCGCTGATTGGGCTCGTCTGCCGCACGTATTGCTGGCACGCGCCGCCAACCGCATCGTCAACGAAGTAGCCGGAATCAATCGCGTAGTGTATGATATAACCAGTAAACCCCCAGCAACAATAGAATGGGAATAAATATTAAGTTTATAACCATGGACATTCTTCAAATATAGGAGGCGAAAATGGATCTCGGAGAAGTTCTTACTAAAACCTGGAACATTGTTTGGAAGCATAAAGTGCTCTGGATTTTTGGTATTCTGGCGAGTTGTGGGCAAGGAGGGGGTGGCAGCAGTGGTGGAGGCGGCGGGAATTCCGGTTACCAGTTCTCGCAGGGCGAGCCTAATGTCTCTCCCGAAGTTGAACGTTTCTTTTACGGTATAGAGCGATTTTTCGAACAAATTGAGGCATGGCAAATCATAGGCTTCATAGCCCTATTGCTTGTGTTCTTCCTTGTGCTCTGGTTCTTCATGATTGCTTTGAGCACTATTGGCCGTGTGGGTTTGATCCAAGGCACTAAAAAAGCCAAGTCGGATGCTGAAACATTAACTTTCATGGAACTTTTCGAAGCGGGCAAACCCTTTTTCTGGCGTATCGTCGGCCTTAATTTACTGGTTGGATTGGCAGCCTTTGTTTTGGCCCTCTTGATCTTTGTGCCGATTGCCATTATCGGCGGCCTTACTGTGGGGATTGGGTTCATCTGTGCGTTGCCATTGATCTGTATACTTATTCCTCTGATGTGGCTGGCGAGTGTAGTCGTTGAACAGGCCAATATCGCGGTAATCATCGAAGATACCGATATTTTTTCCGGCATCCGGCTCGGTTGGGAAGTTTTCAGGGAAAACATCGGAAATATGATCGTTATGGCGTTGATTTTGGGAATAGGCGGCGCAATCGTCGGCTTCATCTTTGCACTGCCAATATTCTTCCTGGTCATTCCTGCAGCCTTGGGTGGCATCCTGAGCGGAGCAACTGAATCAGCGCTTCCATTTGGCGGTGGGATTGCCGCTGCAGCATTATGCTTCGTGGGCTATTTGCCTATTTTAATTGTGCTAGGCGGCGTGTTGCGGGCTTATATCCAAACTGCCTGGACACTGACTTATATACAATTGACAACTGGCCCAAAAGAACTCGATGATGAGGTGGTTTCTACCTCAGAAGAGGAATAACACTCAACATTTCACGCTTGCCCTGAGTTCATCGAAGGGTGCAAACGCCGAACGTTTGTATGCTAGAATTACGCCATGTTTAAGCATGTTAGCAGGATCCTCCTGCTCGGCCTGTTGCTATCTCTTGCTCCATTCCCCTCGAAGGCGCAAGAGGCAGCCTGGGCAAAACTCTCCCCCCCAAATACAGAAAATTTTCCACGGATCTCAACTTTCTTGAACGTTTATGACAGTGAGGGCAATTTCGTTCATGATTTAGAGCCGGAAAACATCAATATCATCGAGAATCAACGCACGCTGCCCGTTGAAGAAATCACTGAATTGCATAACGGAACCCAATTCGTAATTGCCATCAACATGGGTCCTGTTTATGCAATCAAAGATGGTCAGGGGACCACACGATACGAACATGTCCAACAGGCACTAAGTTCTTGGATAGACATGTACCCTACGGATACCGCAGATGATCTCAGCCTGGTCACCAATGGTAGATTTGAAGGATTGCATTACAACCGCCCAGTGGCCTGGCTTTCCAGGTATCGCGAATACGAGCCCAACTTCGATTCCGCCATCCCCAGTTTGGATGCATTAGTAAATGCCATCACGACTGTTACTGATCCTGTCTCACGTTCGGATATGGGGCGAGGCGTTCTTCTTATTACACCTCTTCCAAACCAGGATAGTTTAGCAGCCTTACCAAGTTTAGAATCTTTGGCTCGTCAGGGAGATGTAAGGGTAAATATTTGGGTAATCTCTTCTCGCGCTTATTTCGATAGCGTGGGAGCCAACCTGCTTGCTGATTTTGCCCGAAATACCGGAGGTCAAATATTCTTCTACTCAGGTGAAGAAGCCCTTCCTCAAGTAGATCCTTATGTTGATCAACTTCGACATTCGTATGCATTGAGCTACAATTCCAAGATTTCGAGTGGGGATGCAAATACCATCGCCGCGCAGATATCCACACCTGCTTTGTATATTACTAGTGAGAGTATTGAATTTGCCTTGAGCGTGCAGCCACCAAATCCAATCTTCGTCTCGCCACCCTTGGAAATCATCCGTACTGAACAAGCCAACGCCGAGAACCAATCCTTAGAAATTGCGCAATTTGCTCCCAGCAAACAACTGATTGAAATTCTAATTGAGTTTCCCGACAATTATTCTCGCGCCCTCAAACGCACCACACTTTATGTAGATGGCGAAATCGCGGCTGAGAATTTCGCTGAACCCTTTGATCAATTCAATTGGCTCTTGGAAGATTTCATCAATTCCGGCTCCCATCTTATCCAGGTTGAAGCTGAGGATGAGCTTGGGCTTAGCGGTATCAGTATTGAGCATAAGGTAGATATCGCTGTTCAAAATGCTCCATTTAGTGTAATTAATGTCATCAAACAGAATTGGTTGTTTATGGTTGGAATCGGTGGGGCTTTGACGATTGTTTCAATTTTCTTAGCGTTGATCATCGGAGGCAAGATCCAGCCAAGAACAACAGGCAGGCTAATTTGGAGAAGAAAAATCCAATCGCCAAAAGTTCAAAAAACCGAAATCGTCCAACCTGCACCTGTGGAGCAGCCTGCTCCCGCGGTTCAATCTAATTCCCTAGAAACTCGCACTACAGGGAAACGTCTTTCCAATTGGATGAATCGATTCTCCTGGCCAGCCAAGCAGCAGGAAATCCCTGAAGAAGATGCCTACTTAGAAATTCATTTAAAGCAAAATGGAAATGAACAAACTGAGCGCATACCTCTATCTCAAAGTGAAATGACCTTTGGGACCGACCCAACCCTTGCCACAATAGATTTTCAAGACCCCTCCTTAGATGCATTACATGCCCGACTCATGAAAGAAGACGGCAGTTTTGTGATCTTCGATGAAGGCTCTGTCGCTGGAACATGGGTAAATTATGTTCCGGTCACTGAAAGTGGTACTAGGCTATCCCATGGGGATAGTATTCAGTTGGGGCGCATAAGTCTGCGTTTTTGTTATACTAACATCAGCAAAATACCTAAACCTAAAGTTACCCTTCAGGAGACACCGTGATCCCCAAAGAACACGCCCATCTTAATATCAGTGCGATCACCCATGAGGGAATGAGTGGCAAGAACAACGAAGACCGTTATGGGGTTTCTGCTTTTGCATTAGATGATGAAGCCTCTACTCCGTCAGTCTTCGCGATCGTTGCCGATGGGATTGGTGGTCATCAAGCGGGAGAAATTGCTGCGGAAATTGCTGTAGAAACAATCAGTCACATGGTAGCAAAAAGCGATGCTAGCGACCCCATAAATACCTTAAACAATGCTGTGGTCCAGGCAGGGCAGGAAGTGCATCAACAATCCAACACTGACCTCAAACAGCAAGGCATGGGTTCGACGTGTGTCTGCACTTGGATAATAGGTAACCGCCTATACACCGCCACTGTTGGAGATTCACGAATTTATTTACTCAGAAACGGACACATCAGGCAAATCTCCACCGATCATACCTGGATACAAGAAGCCATTCAATATGGAATTATAAAACCTGAACAGGCGCGCGGGCACCCGCAATCTCATATCATCCGTCGATATCTAGGGTCGAAGAAACCGTCTGAGGTAGATTTCCGCTTGCGCTTTACCCCAGAAGAGACAGACGAAGAGGCTATTTCAAATCAGGGATTACCTCTGTTACCTGACGATCAACTCATCCTTTGCAGCGATGGGCTATCTGACCTGGTAGAAGATGATGAAATAAAAGTAGCCATTGATGAAAGTGGACTAGAAAATGGTTTGCGGCGATTAGTTGACCTGGCGAATCAAAGAGGTGGGCACGACAATATAACCATCGTAGCAATCCAGGTGCCCAATACAAACGATAAACCTGAGAAGAAAGAACGTTCTTCATCATCATCGAAAGTCGCATGGATCGTGGGCGCTACCATTACCATTTTGGCAATCATCATCTTAGTGGTCATGGCACTCTTTGTCTGGCAATTATCCCCCCCCGATGCTACACCAACGCCAACACTAGAACCAACCCTACCTTCAGTCGTCGAAACCAGTATCCCACCCACAGATATCGTCGATGAACCGACATCGGCACCCCCTCCTACGAAAGAACCGCAACGGCCAACGCACACTGTCTGGCCAACATCGACACCAAGTCCCTAAGTTTTTTTATCCCCATCCCCCCGCTTTGCTTCCCCCTTTCCCCATTTCAGTGGAACTGGGAAGGGGGGATTATTTCGCAAAAATAGGGTTCCCGCAGCGCAAAACGCTGCGGGAACCCTATTTTTGCGACTACAGCGAGAGAGTGGTTTCCTTGCACTCTCTCGCTGCCCCGGCACAGGAGTGCCGGGAGTGATGCTTTACCAAAATTCAATATAATTCTTAAATATGGGGTGCCTCATACGTTTTACAAGATCCCAAACCAGTTTACGGTAAAAGGGCAAAATACACCTTGTTCCCCAAAGCCAGAAACACCTGATGGTTTTGACCAACAGCAAAGGCGGAAGCCTGCCCTCCAGGCAAGGGGAAGAGGGGTTTATACTGCTTCTGATAAACCAGCTGCAAGGTGAAATGGTAAACTGCGCGTTCACTTGCATCGAGCATGTAAATTGATGGATCAGGTGGGGGAGCAAATAGAATCTCATTAAACACAGCATCCACTATAGTGGTTGTTTCTTCATAATCATTGCGCGGATCTTGGAACATAGCCGGATTCGTAAAACCATCTCCCTGGTAATAACTGGTCATCAAATGGCCATCGGCATATAACAAATACAGCTTGCCATCACTTATGGTTAAGTCAACAACATTGTCCATCGAGGGAACTTGATCACCGAAAAAGAAATCGGGGCGATCGCGAAACTCATTGGCACCATCATAAATCCACACTGAGCTGGTCAATGGATCGAGAATGTACAAATCGCCATCTTCTAATGAAAATGCCTGGGGTGTGCCCCAGTTAGAATCTGGCGGCGCTAATGCAAATGAGAGCTGCTCATTTCTGCCGGGAATACACTGCACCAAATTGCCGTTTGCATCCATTCCAATGGCGACAGCCCCATTGGGATAACCCGGTGGCAGAGCAGCAATGTCCACCAACGGTCCGATGATCAGCGGGGCAGGCACTGGCCCACAGTAAAACTGATCGTCTAACTCAAATCCACTCCCAGTGAAAACAGCCCGATGTACGACCCCCTCAATTCCATCAAGCAAATATAGATCATTTTCTATGGATACCACGATGCGTTTAATCACCGCAGTATCGGGCAGTCCATCGACCACTGCGGGATTATAACTTATCCGTACAACATTATCCAAAGAATCTAAGGCCAGCGTCGCTGTGTTACGCAGCGTTTGGGTATCCTCGGTAATATCGTAAGCTTCAGCAAGATCTAGGTATTCAAGCGCTGCTTTCCAGGCAATTCGCTTCTCGTTGAGATGTTCGAAGTTTTCTGCTTGTTGCACAGCCAGCTGAGCTTGTTGTACATAATTATCAAAATACCTGCTACGGCCATTTTTGAAGTATACGACTGCGGCTATAGAAACAACCACCAAAGGAACAGCAATGGCAATAAAGGCCATCGTTGAACCCGATAGTGTCATCATGCTTTCATCCGGTAGGATGCGTTCTAATACAGTCACAGCTGTCTGGGCTACCTGTTGGAGAGTCGTTTTAACAGCACTGCCGATTGTCTTTATGCCTGGCCCTATCGTTGAAGACCAAGCGGAACTGGTGCGCTTTGTAGCAGATTTTGGTGGTTCCCTTTTCTGCAATTGATCTTGCTTTGGAGGTTCGCTGGGCTGTGGAGCAGGTTCTCTCACCGGAGAAACTTCTACCCCAGCAACTTCTGCGACACTCGAAATTGGGGGAGGCGGTGATTCCGGTTCGGGAATTGGTTCGAGAGGAACAGTTTCCTCAACCGGTTGTCTTCGAGCTTCAGCGTCATTTTCGCGCTGGCTCTGTGGAACCTTAGGCGTTAACAGGCGTAGACCACCTTTGCCCACCTTTGCGAGCAATAATATCGCTTCGATATCACCCGAAGCACGCCGGATCAAACGCCGATACAGATCTCCCATTGAAAGACCATGCATATTGCGCAAAGTAGTTGTATTCCAGGTCATTGGCGGGTTCGACGACACCAATAGCACATCGCCTGAATGGAGTTCTGCCTGATGGAAACGCAAGTTCGTCGCCCGGCTTAGCCCCAACCCGCGGCCTGTGTCCGAAGGATCGTAGAATTGTTGTGTCCCCTCAGCCTTGATCAAGTATGCGTGGGATGATCCGCTCTGCAGCAAATAAAGATGGTCATGCCGCACCACGCCCAGTGCCAAGATGCCAATAGTCTGGCGTCCGCGATTGACCGAATTTAGATTTCGCTTAAGCAGCAGCTCATTGAGTTCCTCAGCCACAGCCCGCATTGCAGCCGTAGAAGAGCCAGAGGCTTTGTAATATGCATCTGCCATTTGGGCTAAGAGTTTATCCAATTCTTTGGGGGATAAAGGCAAATTCCCTTCAAGTGAAAGGTAAATGAAAAAACGATCCGCGGAACGCCCACGTGCAGCGCGCCGAGGGGGATTGGCCGCATATAAACCAGGCAGTTTCGGCCGGTCTTTGCCAGCCAAGCGCAAGAGAGGCAGTAAGACCAATTCAAGGGAAGTTGTCATGTGTGAGTTGCTCTTTATTGACGATGTTATCGCCAGTAACACCATTATACTGGTAAAATCAAAAGACCACACTTCAATCAGAACGGGTCTCTAGGAATCGCCGTGGTAAGAGGCCACAAACCCCAATATGTGAGGTTTCTCACGGTAATTCCCAAATAGCCATCAGAACAATTTCAAAGAAAACATGCAACTTGAAATAATACGCTCATTAACTGAACTCAAGAAGATCGCCGGTGAGTGGAATCAACTCCTGGAGAAAAGTGCAAACAATGTGCCATTTTTACGTCACGAATATCTGACCACCTGGTGGGGAACATTAGGCGGCGGAGAATGGCAAAATGGTGAACTCCATGTTGTGATCGCTCGCAATGAAGCTGGCGAAATGATCGGAATTGCTCCCCTCTTCCTCACCAAGAATCTAGTAGGTCAAAATGCCCTGATATTTTTGGGGAGCATCGAAATTTCTGATTATTTAGATTTGATTGTCGCTAAGGATGATTTGCCATCTTTTGTCGATGCTTTGCTGGAACATTTGACCAGCCAGGATGCACCCCCATGGGAAATTTTGGACTTTTACAATCTTTTAGATGATTCTGCCACCCTTGTCGCGCTCGAGGCTGGTGCCAAGAAATTGGGTTTCAACTACTCCCTAGAGAAGCTGCAGCCTTCCCCGCGCATCACCTTGGCTGATGACTGGGAAGAATACCTGATGGGTATTCAGGGAAAGCAGCGCCGTGAGATCCGCCGCAAAGTGCGCCGCGCTGAGGGCTTCTATGTCCCTGTTGAATGGTATTTCGTTGAAGATGAAGACAAACTTGACCAGGAAATTGACGCTTTCCTAGATCTAATGGCCATCGATCCTGAAAAAGAAGCTTTCCTCACCGAGGTGATGCGCTCCCAAATGCGTGAATCAGTGCACACTGCATTCCGGGAAGGTTGGCTGCAGTTAGCCTTCTTGACCGTAGGGGAAGAAAAGGCTGCCGCTTATCTAAACTTCGATTACGACAACCAGATTTGGGTCTATAACTCAGGGATCAACTTCAAATTCAATGAACTCTCCCCCGGTTGGGTGTTGCTGGCCTATTTGATCGAGTGGGCCATCGACAACGGTCGCCAATATTTCGATATGATGCGCGGCGATGAGATCTACAAGTACCGCTTCGGCGGCGTCGACCGCTTCGTCATGCGCGCCCAAATAACACGATAAGTTTCTA
>CAYQQX010000092.1:0-17604 GCA_964419495.1 uncultured Anaerolineales bacterium | reverse complement strand
TGAAGCCGTATGTTACTCACCTTGAAAGGTCCCAAATGGACAAAGTCCAGCTTGGGCTGGTGGTTTTTATACCCATGGCATATCCCAACCCGAGGATAGCGCCATTTTCAGCGATCACCACCAGCGTGATCGGACTCCACTTATCCGCGCCGCTGTTATTCCATTTTCACCTAACTTTTCCAGTCAGCATAGGAAATGCAACCCAACGCCGCAACACGCTAAGCGCGCTTTACATGGCTGCAGGCCTGGCTTCTGTGGCCTGGTTGATGCAGGTATCTCCTTTTTGGCAGGCAAGCATGTTGTTCACAATGGGCGTGATCTTCGTTGCCGTGGGCGTGCTGGTTTTTGCCTATCGCCGACGTGCCACTGCTGACGGCCGTCGCCGTTTGCGAGTGATTCTCTTTGGGACCCTGTTGCCCACTACCTTCATCATGCTCTTCGATGTACTCCCCACTTTGGCGGGCATGCTCTACCGCTTCCCCACATGGTTCCTGGCCGCCTTGCTAGTATTCAACCCACTCTGCTATGCCTATGCCATCACCCGGCAAGATGTGTTCGGCGTTGACCGTTTGCTCAACCGCACATTGGTTTATATGATCCTTTCCCTGGGGATTTTTAGCCTTTATTTAGGCCCGTTGCTATTGCTTTATCAATTTCTACCCAAAAATATCTTGCTCCAAATGATGGTGGTTTCGGGCTTAACTCTATTCGTGGGTTGGACTTTCGACTGGGGTCGCACGCGCACACAACGCTTTGTAGATCGCCTTTTCTTTGGCGGCTGGTACGACTACCCCGGGGTTGTCGAAACAATCAGCGATGCTCTGGCAAGCAGCATCGAGCGCGTCCAGATTACCGAAGTGCTCACGCGCCAGATTCCTCAGATGATGCAGCTCAACAGCGCCAATCTGTGGATCGGCGAACCTAACGCCACCTACCCGCAAACTCCACCACAACAAGAGCGCTTCCGCTTCAGATTTCAGAGCCAGGTACCCGCCCAGTGGACGGTTAGCGTACATAAGGATGGCAGCGATCTCACTGAAAACGACCAACGCATCCTCAGTACGCTAGCCCGCCAGGCAGAGATCGCCCTCAATAATATTCTGCTCATCGAGACTCTCCGGCAGCAACTCAATGAAATTCAAGAAAGCCGTGAGATATTGTCACAGACCCAACGACAGTTGCTGCGTTCGAGAGAAGACGAACGCGCCCGATTGGCCCGAGAACTGCATGACAATCCCATTCAATCTTTGGTCGGTATGAATATTCAACTGGGGTTGCTGCTGAATTCAGAGCACATCCAGGAACCTCTCCGTGATACGCTGGAGGAAATGCGTTCCGAGGTGCGTGCACTGACATCAGAACTGCGCCAGGTTTGCGCTGAACTACGCCCACCGATTTTGGATGCTCTGGGTTTGGGCGCCGCCCTACGAGCCCACGCCGAAGATTGGTCATGTGAGACAGGCGTGGAAACACACTTAGATATACATGCAGATGCAGTATTTCGAGAACTCTCTGGCGAAGTAGCACTCAATCTCTATCGGGTAGCTCAAGAAGCGCTTGTTAATGTAACCCGACACGCCAGAGCAAGCAAGGTAACCATCACACTTCATTGGCAGGGAAGTCAACTGAATATGAAAATACAGGATGATGGTTGCGGTTTTACCCTGCCAGACACACTGAGTGGCCTCCCTGCAAAAGACCACTTTGGCATGGTGGGGATGCGGGAGCGTACCCAGCTCATTGGGGGCAATTGGTCGCTGGAATCCGCGCCAGGCGAAGGCACCCGCGTACAGGTTATATGGGAGAATAACAATCAGTAGGTCAAAAAAGGACAGCTTACGATTCGCGGTTCACTGTAACAGTACCCCTGTACCAAATCCAACAATAAAAAATTAGTACTGACTCAGTACTGTGCCTCGATGACCCTGACGCTGTATATTGCTATTCTTATGATGGAGAAATATCTTAAGATGCAATCAGGATTCATAATGACTCGAGTAATCATAGTCGATGACCAACCTTCTTTCCGCCGCCAACTACGCCAACTATTGACACACGCAGAGATGACTATTGTCGGCGAGTTCGGTGATATCCCCTCAGCCGAAAGGTTAGCCAGTGATTTGCAGCCCGATCTTGCCATCGTCGACGTGATGCTGCCTGGCATAAGCGGTATCAATGGTACGCTCCATCTCAAATCGAAGGTCAAAAATTTGCGGGTGATTCTGGTCAGCGCGTATCACGACCGGGCTCAGGTTTTCCAAACTTCGGCCGCAGAAGTAGGCGCAGAAGCGTTTATTCCCAAGGATGATTTAGATCTGGATGTGGTCCGCTCATGGATTGCACAAAAAGAGACTTGATCTAGCAGGAGGCCAAGATGAAAGTACAAAAGCAAATTCACCGATTTATATTGCTTTTCGCCCTGGTTGTTGTTCTTGCAGGGTGCGAAATGCCATCGGGTTTCGAGGGGACAAACGCCTGGATCGATGTTCCTGTCGATGGCATAACGGTGCCTGAAGGGGAGATCATTAACATCGAGGGACATGCTAGCAGTCCCGAGGGAATGACAAAGATCGAAATCTGGATCAATGGCGAACTCTTCTTCGAGATCGGAGATCCCCCCACTGAAGGCAAGCTTTCACGTTTCTCACAGGAATGGCTACCTCCTGGGCCTGGAGAGTACACCATTCAAGTGTTAGCTTTTGGTGAAGATGGTACCACCAGCGATCCGGACCACGCCAGGGTTCAGGTTGGCACGCTGATCGCCGAGTTGCCCGAGCCGGATTTGACCATCACGGGCGTCAGCCTGGTGGGTGACGACAGTGTGCAATGTGATTTCAGCAACCTGGGGGGGGCTGTGTTGCCAGAGGGCAGGGACGTGTGGATTGACGTTTTCACCGGCCCATCCGAAGCGGAATTCGTGCAAATATCCCATTCGAACATAGGGGTAGATTTCCTTTTCGAGGCTGATTATTCGGGGTATTTCGCTAGTGCCCCTATCTCTCCTGCCCCGGCCTGGCCACAGCTGGTATCTTGTTCGATTGATGCCGGAGATCTGGTCGCAGAAAGCAATGAAGGCAACAACGATATGCAAACGACTTTAGGATCACATTTGACCTTTCGACAGCCCGAGCCGGATTTGACCATCACGGGCGTAAGTCTGGTGGGTGATGACGTAGTGCAATGTGATTACAGTAACTTGGGGGGAGCCGCATTGCCAGAGGGCAGGGATGTGTGGCTTGACATGTTCGTCGGCCCATCCGAAGCGGAATTCGTGCAAATATCCCATTCGAACATAGGCGTGGATCGCCTGTTCGAGGCAGGCGATTCGGGGTATCTCACCACTGCCCCTATTTCCCCTGCTCCGGCTTGGCCACAGCTGGCATATTGTGCTATTGATGTTGGAGATCTGGTCGCAGAAAGCAATGAAGACAACAACGATATGCAAACGACTTTAGGATCACATCTAACCATTCAAGCAGCAACGGTCCGATTCTGGGTTGAACCAGAACAGATCCAAGCGGGGGCTTGCGCGAACCTGTACTGGGAGGTTGAGAACGCCCAGAGCGTCATGCTGGGCAGCACCGAGGTAAAACCCAAGGGGCGCTATGAGGCCTGCCACTGCAAAGACGAGCTCTACAGACTGACGGTGACCGACCTCAACGGTGTCACAGAAGAACACCGCGTCACCGTTCGGGTTACTGGAGATTGCACCAGTCCCCAAGCAGAATCCGGTGGAGAGGAGAGCACCAGCGGTGGTGAATCCTCCGCACCGGGTGGAGACAGCACCCCTCCCCCCGCGCCCAATCAACTCAAACCCCTGAATGGGGCCGATATGGGCTGTATTTCCAGCACCATGCTGCGCTGGGAGGCTGTTTCAGATGATAGCGGCATCGCTGAATACCAGGTTCAACTTCAGCGCCACCCTGGCGATAACAACTGGAGCAACGCCTCTGGTAGTCCCTTCACAGGCATCGGCGGCACCGAGAAAGAAATCTCCGTCGAATGTGGTTGGGAATACCGCTGGCGTGTACGCGCCATCGACGGCGCAGGTAATCCCGGAAACTGGTCTGGCTGGTTCACGTTCAATGTCCCGCTGACCTGATCGAGGAGGCAAACAATGAAAAAAATCGACCTTAAATTCTTTTTTGCATTTGGTGTCCTCATTCTCATCGGCATTTGCGTTGTTGCAGTGATTTTGTTGTATTTCCCCAACAAAGTACGCGCCGTATATTCTCGCCCATTAGTACTCATTCACCAACCGATAAACCGAGAAAATATCTCATTGGGTGATCATGTACTGGTAAACGCCACCGCCCGCAACAAGGGCGGTGTGAGGCGCGTCGAACTATGGGTCGATGGTGTATTCTATTTCGCTCAAGAGGCCGCGCCAGAGAGCGCGCCGCCCACCCTGGTATTGATGGTCCCCTGGGAACCATTGGGCGAGGGCGAACACACCCTGGTAGTGCGTGCCATTTCATCTAGTGATGTCGCCGGGCAGGCTAGCATTCGGGTGTGGGTCGATGAAGCACAGCCCACAGCTCACACAGTCGAGGAAGGCGAGACGCTTGCATCGATAGCCGAAGATTATGGTATCAGCGAGGATGACATTCGCGATGAGAATCCCGATATGGCATCCGATGGTCCAGCAACCGATGATGTGATTGACATCCCCGGCGGAGGCAGCAGCCCGGGAGCAGGATCACCCCCGTCGGGCGGCGCGCCAGCCCCAAGTCCAGATGAGCCGCCCCCCACATCGTCAGACTCTGTTCCAGGTGGCGTATCCGATGTGCTCGAAGATATTGGCGTGGATTTGCCCGATCCCGCTGATGAGCTTTCCGAGGAGCCCGTCAGCGTGCAAGTCGAGGCCCTGGCCTTGCAAACTGGCGCGGCCTATGAGTCCCTGCACTGCTATGCCAGTATGGGACATCTAGAGCCACAATGGTATCCAGATGCTGACCATGATCAATCCACCGACGAATCCTTCGCCTTGCTAGGCGGCACAGACTGGGATGTGGCTGAACACCTTGGTGGGGATCGTGCCCCTGTGTTTACCTGGCCTGGTAACGTACCAATGCCCTTCGACATCAATTGCGTGGGCATTATTGGTGGCGGCACCGACAGCGTTGAACTGGGTCGCGTAGAAATCTCTGCCGAACCGGATAACTGGGATGGCTCAATTCGTCTCGCTGATAGCGTAGGGGGCGAGGGCAGTTTTGAGATTGAATACCGCATTGGTCGGCGTGCAGGAGGAATGGGCTTCCCGACAATTCTGGACACATCCATCCCTTCGCCTTTCAACCTGCGTATGGAAAGAACCTTCGAATTAAACTGGGATTGGGAGCCCAGCCTCGATATGGAAGCGGTTGATCAGATTGACGGTTTTTATGTCTATGTCAATAACAATTTGCAATTCACCGTTTACGATCACGATACGCGTGCGATTTGGCTGCCTCCGGAGTGGCTCAACCCACCTTGCGGACTGGATTACAGCATCACCATGGAAGCCTGGCGATCAGACCCCGAACATCCTACCGGAGAACCACGATGGTCCGAACGATCCGAGGCGCTGGTGATCGAACGAGAAGATGCTCTAGAAGAATGCGACATCGCCGCTTATGTTTCCTTTGATACCCTCACCATACAACATTATGGGGAAGACGAAATCGGTCCGGTATTGATGTATATGAATGTCTACAGCGATGTAGTTTCAGAAACTCTTGCTCTGGATGGCTCGTGCAGGGACGGAGATCCTGGCTGTGTAGAGTTGATGTTAGAGCCAGATTTGGAATACAGCATCAGCTGGTTGATGATCTTGAGCGATGATCCCCACTACATAGAAGTGCCGCTAACTCCAGAAGGCTTAGGATTGAGCTATGGCATCTACGATCGGGGAGGCACCGGTGAAGGCGAGATATGCCAAGGGTCCATTCATATCCCAGGAGAGGAACTGTATGATCCTGAGAGTGAGACGGATTACACCGGCCCACTGATCTCGCACATACCCGATGAGCGCTGCCAGGTGGAATTCAGCATCAGTTCTGAGATGGTAGCAACGTACTCTGAAGATCTCAGCTTCCCGCCACTGCCTCAGCTAGGCGTTGATGAGATCATCACCGCAGGAAACCGCTATGGGATTAATGTTCACAATTACAGCTCAGGCACTTGGACCACTGATCTTGAAGTGTTAATGACCCGCAACAACTTAGATATGGTCAGCTTTTTCACCTTGCCCGATTTCGTACTCTTCCCTGGGGATGAGACAGATATCTTCGATCACGAGATGCCCAGCATTGAACGCTCTGAAGATTTGTGTGTAACCCTGGATCCGTATGACCTGGTAGAGGAAAGTGTAGAGCGCGACAACCCAGGTTGGACGGCGCCTCCCTACTGTACCGATATCCCAGACCTGGTTATCCAGAATGCTGGATTCGATTCGGACTCCAATATGATCATTACGGTCCAGAATCGCGGCTCAGGTCCGATTGAAACTAATGAGATTCGTATCCGAGTGATCAATTCCCTTGGACTTGAAAGAAACTTTGTCGGCTTTATCCGGAGGGATGGCTTACTCCCCTGGGAAACCGCGCCCATTGAGATCGCCAGTTCCGGCCTGGATAGTCTGATCTCTTCCTATGAAGGCCGCTATGGGCTCACGCTGATCGTCGACCCGACAGATGAGATCGTCGAATCCGACGAAACCAACAACCGCTTTGCCTTTGGCGATGGCCCTGGCCGGACGAGAGTAATTTGGGGCGGTTTCGATTACAGTATCCTGGAGGAGCACATTGGGGGTTACACCTACACTGGCTTGTCGGTGACCTACTACCCCGTCGAAGATGAACACAATTACGATTATTTCCATGCCCGCATCTACGTCGAGGATGGTGTCGAGTCACGCCTGGTGGCCCAATTCGATATCGCCTGTACGGTTGTGCGCGGTAGTGGTGAAGAGCCTGATTACAGTTATGGTGAATACAACCACAACTGTTTAGGTCGTGTTGATGAACACAATCCAACCGCGGAGTTCTTCCTGGCCAACGGCGAAGGCGTTCGTATTACCCTCAATGGTGAGATTTACGACGACGACGCCGAACTCAGCGGCAGCCGGGAAACACCCTTCGACCTTGGCACCATGACTTTCTACTTTGACGCAGACAGAATTGCAAACCGATCCGGCTGCAGGGATAGCCATCCCATGGGTAACCACCAACATCTCTATATGTACCCCTCAGGCTTCTCGGTTCCCTGGTACGCCGGTTTCACAATCTGTGCTGTAAGAGATTAGAAACAGGAGTCAAATGATGAAAACTCATCCCTATAGCAAGTTTTTTCTCATCATGACCCTTCTATTTATCACATTGGGGGCAACCTCCTGCTTACCCGAGGGCAACTCTGGTATCCAGGCCTGGATCGACTTCCCCCGCGATGGCGCATCAGTAAGACTTGGTGAGTCTATTCTCATAACTTCCCATGCTTTTGCCCCAGAAGGTTTGGCCGAAGTGGTTCTTTCGGTGAATGGGGAAGCTTACCGGCGTGATACTCCGGCCACAGCGGGTGAAAATTTCAGTGAGTTTAAACAAGAGTGGCTACCCACAGAGCCAGGCATCTATACCTTACAATTGCGGGCTTATGATATTACTGGGAATTTCAGCAACCCGGCCACGATTTCCGTGCGCGTGATAGGGGAAGCCGCCATCGCACCAATTGAAGTAGACCCTGCCACAGATACGCCCACCCCAGTTATCACCAACACCCCGACGCTGACACCAACGCTTGTTGAAGAAACGCCTGTCGAAGAGATCGAAGTAGCCACCTGCCCACCCATTGCCACCGCCCTGCAAGGCGTCAATTGCCGCTTCGGACCTGGAACAGCCTATGATATCTTGGCAGTTCTTGCTGAAGGGCAAACATCTACCGTAGTTGGCCGCAATGCCGATCGTTCCTGGTGGGTGATCGAGCGCCCGAGCGGTTCTGGCACCTGCTGGGTATGGAGCAATCCGGTGCAATTAAGCAACGACGCCTGCGATGTACCTGTTCTCGCAGCGCCCCCATTACCGCCTACAGATACACCCACCGTTCCACCGCCCACGCCCACATTCACGCCCACCGTCCCGCCTCCTGCCGATACCACCCCACCTCCGGTACCGGCACCGCAAAGCCCGAAAAATGGTGCCGCACTTGCCTGCACCACCTCCGTGACCTTAACCTGGACGGCAGTTGACGATCCCAGCACCATCGCCACATACTATATCAAGCTGGAAAGGCAGGTCACTGCAGGTAACTGGCAATCAGCCGGTGGTTATACTTCAAGTACCAACCAGGTCGATGTCAATGTTGACTGCGGAGGCATCTATCGCTGGACGGTGCGCGCCGAGGACGGCGCTGGTAACATCAGCGACTGGTCGTCGTTCTTCCAATTTGGAGTCAATATATCCTAGCCAGTATTTGCATTTATTAGACCCCTCTCCCAACGTCCAGGGATCCCTCCGAAAATGGGAGAGGGAATTAACTTCAAAATAATCCCGTGAGTTTATGGGAGCAACATCGTGCAGCTTAAGGAAGTCGAACGTAATTTCAGCAATGGGTCTTCACGATCGCAATTTTGAACTCGGTTATATTGATTGGGATACCGGAGAGTGAACCATGCATGCAAGGCATACTCCGCAAAACTACCAACCATCCAGCCCTAATAAATTTGGGCGTCGCAGTTTATTTCAGGGCAAATTCCCTATGATTGTCGCTGCAATTGGAATATTAAGCTGCATCCTTGCCCTGGCAACACTCGTCGGCTACTATTTTCTACGTTCACAGGATGTCATCAGTAAACCTTTGGTGTTGATCCACGCCCCGAACGATGGACAGCAATTTGAAGTGGGTCAATTAACGTCGGTGCGCGCCGCAGCACGGGACGACAATAAAATTGTCCGCTTCGAGCTATGGGTGGACGGACAATTGCATCAGACCGACATCAGTAGCGTACCAGGGGGCATCTCCCCCTTCCCCATGCTGATCGACTGGCAGCCTTTGACCCAAGGTACGCATACGCTAACCGTTAGGGCTTTCAACGGGTATGGAATGCGTTCACAAGCCTCGGTTGCTGTGGAGAGTGTCGTAACTCCCGACCGAGACCGCGATGGTGTGGCTGACGATATTGATATCTGCGTAGACCAACCCGGATATGCTGCAACCGCAGGGTGTCCTGACCGCGATCTGGACGGAATTGCTGACGGTGTTGACCTGTGCCCCGATGAAAGTGGGCTGGCTGAAGCCGACGGTTGCCCATCCATCACGGAAGGTGACCGGGATGGTGATGGCGTTCTTGATGAGGAAGACTCCTGTCCCGAGGAACCGGGTCCAGGGTTGACCGAAGGATGTCCCGATTCAGACGGGGATACGGTTCCCGATGTAGAAGACGCCTGTCCTGGTGAAGTCGGTTGGGCTGACTGTGAAGGCTGCCCCACCCCGGGCGATTCCGATGGGGATGGGCTGCTGGATGGGGACGACGCCTGCCCGGAAGAACGGGGGCCTGAGAGTAGTGAGGGTTGCCCCGATGAAGATGGCGATGGCATACCCGACAGGGAAGATGCCTGCCCGGGTGAACCGGGGCCTGCTGAAACTGGGGGTTGTCCTGATATCGATGGTGATACTATCCCGGATGGAGATGACCTGGCACCTGGCGTGCCCGGCGGAGCCGATGAGGGTGGCGCGCCTCCAGGCTCCGACCGCGATGGAGATGGCGCGCCCGATGATGCCGACCCCTGCCCGGATGAATACGGCGAGCCCGAAGATGGCTTCTGCCCTCCACCTGGCTCTGATCTCGGAGCAGAAGAAGACAGCTCTTTCTTCGAAATACCTCCCTTCGGGATGGACTTGGGGATACCGGTAGAATTTCAGGCTTTGGAATTCAGCGTGGATGAATATTGGGGGGAAATATGGTGCTATATCGGTGTGGGGACTCCCGACGATGAGGTCTATCGTCGCATCGAATTCACCCCTGAACCCGGCGTAACCTACTGGGATTTGCGCACCTATCTTGGCGAGGAAGAAACCAGCCATCTGCTTTGGGTACACGAAGATGATGTTATCCACGTCAATACGGAGTGTTTCGGACCGCCATCTCGCAGTGGCGGTAGTCCAGTATACCTTTATGGTACCTCAAAAATCCACTTCTCTTCTGATTGGCATGGAGAGGATATTGTCACCAACTACGCGCACGCCGAGGGTGTGTATCGTCTCTGCCGCAACGGGTGTGAGAATGACTACCTGCCGCCACCTTTTCTTGAAGATGCAGGCATAGGAAGAAGGAGCAGATTTGATAGAAGGGATAGCTACTTCTGGCACTGGGCATGGCCAGGGGAAAGGGAATCCGATATCCAGGGATTCAAAGTATATATAAATGACAATTTTATTGATGCCACCCCATCATCCGAGTACCGCACTCTTGAGATTCCCCTGACCGAACCAGCCTGCGGAGAAAGCTTATCGATGCGAGTTTCCGCCTATATCGGGACTGATGCGAGTGCCCCTGAGATTGAGTCTCCCCTAAGCAATCCCATTACCGTTGATACCCCCCCCTGCCCCAGAACGATACGTGTAAGTTTCAAGGCATTAAACGTTCACGGCCTACCCGCTGACGAAGGCGGACGTCACACGCCTGGCCCCCTGACCGGGAATTTTTGGGCATCGTCCGGATCGAGGATAAAAATTTTAGAGTTCGATGGGGCCCATTGTATCCGCGCGCCCATAGGGCGTCGCTGCTGGGGGCTCAGGTTGCGTGAGGATGATCCCACCACGTTAGAGGACTATACCGTGCTGGCACTCTTTGACTGGATTCAAAGAGAGCTCGACTCATGCAGACGAGGTCCTTGCCCTGGGTACAGTGCTCCTGGAACCGACACCATCATCATTGAAGTGGAGCCTGGAGACGATCTAAACGTTGGCGTGCATATCCTTGACCATGATGAGAATAATCCCAACGATAACCTTTTCAAGGATGAAATGACCATAAATCCTGACACGCTACTTCCCGGGGAAATTCTCACTCTTCCCATCCCCGGCAGGTACCTCGATGTACATGTGGAGTTCGAACTTCTTCCAGACAGTCCATAAACTTGTGTTGGCAATATGAATAACTGCTGATCCAGATTATCATCAGGAGCAAAACATGAAAACTCAATCCCTAATACGCCAACTTTTGATCATCACGATTCTACTCATCATCGCCGGGGCGACGAGCTCCTGTGAAAGAGGCAGCAGCAGCGGCGCGCGCGCCTGGTTCGACTCTCCGCGTGGCGGCGCCCGCATCCCACTGGGCACACCGATATCTGTGATCTCACACGCCTACGCTAAAGAAGGAATAGGGGAGATCGTGCTCTATGTAAACGGCGAAGCCTATTTGCGCAGTGCACCTGCCGAAGCAGGGACAGATTTCAGTGAATTCAGACAGGAATGGCTGCCTACGGATGCGGGGACATACTCGCTCCAACTGCGTGTCTACGACATCAACGGCGATACCGGCAATCCGGCCACCATTTCTGTAACGGTTATCGGAGTAGTTGCCATTGTAGTAGAAGCGGATGACGCCGCAACCGACACGCCCACGCCTGTCATTTCCGACACGCCCACGCCTGTCATCTCTGACACGCCCACACCCGTTATCTCCGATACACCTACACCAGTCGAGGAGGTTGAAGTAGCCACCTGCCCGCCCGTCGCCACCGTGCTGACCGCGGCCAACTGCCGCTCCGGGCCGGGAACTGGCTACCCCGTCATCGCTTCTCTGGGTGAGGGGCTATCCTACACAGTGGTCGGCCGCATTGCCGACAGCTCCTGGTGGGTAGTCGATCCTGGTGGTTCAAGCAACTGCTGGATATGGTCCGACCTGGTTGAGTTGGACAACTACGCCTGTGAGGTTCCCGTCTTTGAAGCGCCGCCGCTGCCCCCAACGGATACACCTACACCCCCACCCACACCCACATTTACTCCCACCTCTCCGCCGCCTGATACGACCCCACCACCTGCGCCCGCACCCCAAAACCCAGCCAATGGTGCGACACTGTCCTGTACATCTGCAGTGACTTTATCCTGGTCGGCCGTCAGCGACGACAGCGGCATTGCCACCTACTACATCAAGCTGGAAAAGCAGATTTCACCGGGAAACTGGCAATCAACTGGGGGCTACACATCAAGCAATACGCAGGTCGATGTGCCGGTTGATTGCGGAATCGTCTACCGCTGGGCTGTACGTGCTGAAGATAACGCCGGCAATTTTAGCAACTGGTCCGCATTTTCCCAGTTCGCAGTGAACTTAAATTAGTCAGGATGAAGAGGCGATACCATGAACACACTCAAAAAACAACCGTCTGCTCTCCACCCCAGGTTACCGGCCATCGTGGCAATCGTCGGAGTGCTCAGCTGCCTACTGGCGGTGTTGGCTGCCGCAGGGTACTTTTTCCTGACGCCGGAAGATGTCGCTGCCAGGCCATTGGTCTTAATCCACGCTCCCCTCAATGGCAATCAGCTTGAAATAGGGCAAACCACCACCATCCACGCCACGGCGCGCGATGAGAACAATATCACTCGCCTCGAGTTGTGGGTAGATGAGGTGTTGGTCGAGATCGAAACCACGAATGTAGCTGACGGCATCTCGCCGTTCCCCATCCTGGTAAATTGGGAACCGTCTTCAGCCGGCCCGCATACCCTGACGATACGGGCGTTCAACAGCCGTGGGGCACGCGCTCACAGTTCCGTCACCGTGGAAGCCATCGAGCTTCCCGACCGGGATGGCGATGGCGTCGCCGATGAGATCGACGCCTGCCCGGATGAAGCCAGCCCAACTCGGGATGGTTGCCCTTTATCGGACGACCGAGATAACGATGGCGTGCCCGATAGCGAAGACGCCTGCCCAGATGATGTAGGCTGGATCGATCATGATGGCTGCCCAACACCCGGCGATTCTGACGGCGATGGCGTCGCTGACGAAGATGACGCATGTCCAGAAGAAAGCGGGCTACCTGAAGTTGAAGGTTGCCCCGATCGCGATGGGGATAGCATCCCCGATCACGAAGATGCCGATCCCGACGTGCCGGGACCAGCTGAGAGTGGTGGTGCTCCTGACTCTGATGGGGATACCGTTCCCGATGATCACGACCTGGCCCCAGAAGATCCCGGACCCCCAGGGGGGGGCGGTGCCCCTGAGAGCGACGCGCCCGACAGCGATGGCGACGGTGCGCGAGACGACGTTGATCCCTGCCCTGATGATTTTGGCGAAGCCGAAGACGGCTACTGCCCGCCGCCGGATGCAGACCCTGCCCCCGAAGACGACGGACCCATCTTCGAGCCCCCGGGCGGCTTCTTCGATGACGTTGAGCTGCCTGTCAATCTCGAAATCGAGGCCTATGAGTTCAATGTCAGCGGAGATTTCGACAACGTCTGGTGCTACGTTCAAGTAGCCGAAGAAGATATGCAGCGCTACGAATTCGAGCCCGAAGGCGAAAGAACCTGGAATATTCGTGAAACCCTGGCTGGCGCCAACAGCGTTCGCATGGTTGCCATCTGGGGAGAACCGCTGCCCATCTTTATCAACTGCGGCGCAGACAATATCTACCTTTACGAAGACGATGGTGGCGACGGTTTTGGAGATGGCGGCGGATGGGGTCCGGTTTACAACTTGGGCACTCATGAAGTAGAACACGGCTCCATGGAATGGGATGGTCGCGAACTGATCGCCACGGGTGTTGGTCCAGATGGTGAATCCTTCCTGGCAAGATACCGCATCTGTTCCCCCACCTGCGACGAGACCGCCCTGGCGCCCCCGATCCTGGATCCCCCCACATTTGGTCCCTGGGGTGAAGGCCCATACAACATCCGCTGGCGATGGGACGGCAACGAAGAATGGATCGATGGTTTCGCCATGGTTGTCAATGGAACCTTTTATGATACAACTGGAGTAATCGAGCCTGATATTCGCTCTCTCGATATCTCACGTTTCGTACCTGAATGCGGCGAGGTATTCGAATTTAAAATCTTTGCCTTCGGTTTAGATCCAGTCGATGGAACTCTTCGGCGGTCGCCATACAGCAATGCCCGGATTTGGGATGGTGACACCTGCCCACGTACTGTCATGGTAACTTTCCTATCCTTCGACACAGGGGCAGGTTTAGGAAGCCGTCAGGGGCCCATCAGCGGCACATTTTTTGCCAATGATCAATCACTGATTGCCGAATTCAGGGATGGGCCGCCCAGTTTCGATGCCACCGATGATACAGAAAGGTATCTCAGCCCCGGCAATGTGTACAATATCGCCTCCCTTTTCTCAGATATCGAAAGCGAAGCCCATGGGTGTGTAGGCAGCGGCTGCACCAGCAATTACGCCCCCAGCGCAAACTACCTTGAAGTGGAAATAGGCCCACGAGAAGCCCTTACCTTTGGTGCCAATATCTGGAAAGAAGGTGGCGGCAGAGCCTTTGAAGGTTCGGCGTACATTCCTGCTGGTGATATTGTCCCTGGCGAGTATGTGGTCTACGACAACGGCATCAATATGACTGTGCTGGTCGACGTGCTGGTCGGTCCTGAAGCTGGCGGCCCAGAACACCTGCCTGACCTAACCATCACCGATATTACAGCACACCCAGATTCGGGTTGGCTGCAAATTCACCTGTTCAACAATGCCTCCGATCTGATCGGGCAAAGCATCGACGTGAACCTGGTCAATATGAGCACCAATGAGTCTATTGGGGTAATCACTGCGCTCAGTGCAACGATCCCCTCTGGCAGACACTATGTCATGGAACATCCCGTGGGCGTAGAGCCCTATGACCTGCGGGCGATCGTCGATCCCGACAATGAAATCGATGAGACAAATGATGGCAACAATATTTTCGAAACGCCTGTAAGCATGCATGTCGAGTTTACAGATCTTGGATGGGGATCCCCCTGTGAAAGTTTCCTCGACCAAGAAGCTGAATATCGCTTCCGGATTTGGCTCGGCCATCGCAGTCCCGGCGGTGAGGTGATATGGATCGCACAAAGGAATCACCCCTGGACAGGTACCGCTGACGTTGATACATCCCCCGGAGATGACTGGGAATACGCAGAGGAAGACTGGGTTCTGGCAGGTAATCCATGGTTCACTTTTGATTTCGATATACCATCAGATCATTCGCTGGTAATTTTCGCGGATGGCTATGAAGACGATCCGGGATTGGCAGCAGATGACTATGCTGGCAGTGTTCGTGTAGAATTTCCGCGGGAAATGAACTATGGTCATAGTTCCGATCGTTACCATTACGCCTCCACGGGGTGGCATGACTGTCCGGACGGAACACCTCTTGGTTGGGATACAAATAACTTCCACATATATTTTAGAATCAACCGCATACACTAACTATTGATTTTTCTCAGAATTTAGAAATGCCCAGTGATATTATCCTGGGCATTTTCAGTTGCCCCCACAAATGTGTACACTTCTGCTCTTGACACGGCCGTCATTTCGCAGATAATTGGTGCCAACAATTGATAAACTTACCCAAAAGGCTGCGACGGAGCAAAGTAAGTCAGTAATAACCTTTAGAGAGGCATGGGGCACAGGCTGAGACCCCCGCCAGGTGTAAACTGAACGAAGTTCCCTCCCGAGCCGCTCAGGGGAACGCGAAGGATAAGATATTTTATTATCCCGCAAGTAGTCTGAGCCGTACCCCCAACGTTACACGGGGAGCCGATCACCTGGTGTCAGCGACACATCAGGCCGTCAGCCACAGAGTGGACCGCTCACGCGGTCAATAAGGGTGGTACCGCGGGAAAGAACCCCGTCCCTTGAATGGGATGGGCGTTTTGCTTTAATGGTGAATTATGAATTTTGAATGATTAATTGAGAACGCTTGAATACCATTAACAATTCACCGTTCACAATTCACAATTAATCATTAATTCGGAGGTGTACATGCTCGAAAAATTAGAAGAGATCAAACAAGCTGGGATGTCCAGCCTTCTCGAAATTAACGATGAAGAGGCATTGAACCAGTGGAAAGTGGCCCACATTGGACGCAGTTCAGCCATCATGGATGTGTTCAAAAATATGGGCACATTGCCCAAGGAGCAGCGCGGCGATGTGGGACGCGCCGCTAACGAGGTCAAGGGTGCCTTGGAGGCAGCATTCACTGAAAAAACGGCTACCATGCGCGAGGTCGCGCTGCAGCACTCCCTCAGCGAGGAGCGCCTGGACGTGACCTTGCCCGGCCGCGCTCTTTCACGCGGACGTCTACATCCAGTCACCCAAACGCTGCGCGAAATCTATCGCGTCTTTGCCGATATGGGTTTCCAGGTGTACCGCTCGCGTGAAGTCGAGACGGATGAGTACAACTTCCAACTGCTCAACTTCCCCCCCAATCACCCGGCCAGGGAGATGCAGGATTCTTTTTACGTGCAATCGGATGAAGATCGCGGCGATAACCCCATCCTGCTGCGCACGCACACTTCACCGGGCCAAATTCGAGCGATGCGTGAGTATTCGGAAGAAAATCCAGACAATCCACCACCTGTGCGCATCATCCTGCCAGGGATGTGCTACCGCTATGAACAGGTCAGCGCCCGCTCTGAAACGCAGTTCACGCAGGTTGAGGGGCTGGCAGTGGGATACAAAATCACTTTCAGTGATCTCAAAGGCACACTCTCAGATTTTGCCCGCCGAATGTTCGGGCAGGATGTGCGCACGCGTTTTCGCGCTTCCCACTTCCCTTTCACAGAACCCAGCGCCGAAATGGATGTGGAATGTTTTCTGTGCGGCGGCGAGGGCTGCTCCGTCTGCAAAGGTACAGGCTGGCTGGAAATCCTCGGCTGCGGCATGGTACACCCGGTTGTATTAGAGAATGGCGGCTATGATCCCGAACGCTATTCCGGCTTCGCATTCGGCATGGGGCCCGAACGTATCACCATGCTGCGACACCGCATTGAAGATATCCGCTATTTCTGGGCTAATGATCTGCGCTTCTTAGAGCAGTTTTAAGTTGATAGGGTTCTTCGTGATTAGGTATTAGGTGACGAGGAAATGACTGGTAAAGATACTGGGCTTGAAACACTCCTTGTTTGGCAAAAGGCAACTGATTTCGCTTTTATCATTTGCAAAGAGGTGATATCCTCGTTTCCAAAAGAAGAAAAATGGGCAATGATTTCTCAATTACGTCGAGCTGCACAGAGCATTCCTGCCAACATTGCTGAGGGTTACGGACGATTTTATTACCAGGAAGGAATAAGATTTTGTTATTTCGCGCGCGGTTCTCTTGAAGAAACATTGAGTCATCTCACCCTGGCAAACAAACTCGGCTATCTGAAAAATGATCATTATAACGAGCTTTCCAAGAATATAGAAGAACTTCGCAAAATGATCAACGGATATATTGGATTTTTGAAACGCAGCAAACGCGGCGCGAATGAGCCTGGATCAAGAAAGAACATTCGTGAAGAAAGCGCACAATATCAATTAAATGAAGAATTACCTAATTCCTAATCCGCTCATGCCTAATTACCTATTCAAAGGAGAAAATTCATGTCTCAAGATTCTAGCGATTTCCTGAGACTGCGCTCAGTAAAAAAAGCCCTGCGGGCACA
>CAYQQX010000091.1:0-17642 GCA_964419495.1 uncultured Anaerolineales bacterium | reverse complement strand
CTTGGCGGGGTTGGGTGTGATG
Organism: uncultured Anaerolineales bacterium; assembly: GCA_964419495.1. Classification (GTDB taxonomy): domain Bacteria; phylum Chloroflexota; class Anaerolineae; order Anaerolineales; family UBA11858; genus NIOZ-UU35. The sequence goes on along the minus strand of CAYQQX010000091.1, from coordinate 17,620 downwards.
ATCGCTGGTTATGCTCTGTTCGCATTATTGAATCTACGATTACCGAAAATGACACAACCCGCCTGGGGTTATGCTTTCGGTTTCCTTGGTGGCCTATTAGGTGGCGCCTATAACACTTCAGGTCCACCAGTAATCGTTTATGGAAATTGTCTACGTTGGGAGCCAGATGAATTCAAGAGTAATCTTCAAGGATTTTTCTTGATCGCTAGCTTTGCAATCGCAATCGGCCATGCCCTGAATCGCAATCTGACTCCTGACGTGTGGCACTATTTTCTGATCTCGATCCCGGCGATCGTCATCGGAATCTGGGCTGGCACAAGCTTAGACAAATATTTGAACCCAGATAATTTTCGGAAAATCGTGCTAGTTTTATTAATTGTGATGGGAATCCGATTGATTTTTGCATAGCCCATGAACTCAAATCCGCAACGCATTATCAACAGCCAGGCACCTATTCGCATTTGTGACAACGGGGGGTGGACGGACACCTGGTTTGCTGAATATGGCCGCATCTTCAATATCGCCGTGGCACCATGCGCCCAGGCGCAGATTGCGGTGTTCTCGCGATCTCAACGTGATTATCAAGTCACCTTGCATGCGGAGAACTTTGGTGATCACTACGCTTTCAACCCAGATGAAATCACTGGTTGGATGCATCATCCTTTGCTGGAAGCCTCCGTCAAACGTATAGGGGTTCCACAGAACATCGCCATTGATGTGACCCTTTATTCAGATGCTCCTGCTGGGGGCGCTACGGGCACATCGGCAGCAGTCACTGTAGCTCTCATCGGTGCATTGGATGCTGTTACAAAAGATCGTATGTCACCTCATGAAGTTGCTATCACTGCTCAGGCAGTGGAAACTCAGGATTTGGGTCTGCAGTGCGGCATCCAGGATCAACTCTGCGCCGCCTATGGCGGTATCAACGATATCGAGATGATCGAGTACCCCCACGCCCATATTTCACAGATCAATTTATCTCAGGAAATTCTCTGGGAGCTTGAAGAACGTTTGGCCTTGATCTACCTGGGCAAATCGCACAGTTCATCTAACGTACACGAGAAAGTCATTGCTGAGTTGGAAGCTGCTGGGCCCGATTGCAAACAACTCAGCGATCTGCGCCTGACCGCGCCCAAATCGCATCAGGCCCTTGTAGTAGGCGACTTCACTTCACTTGGTCAAGCCATGATCGAGAACACGGAAGCTCAAAAACACTTGCACACCGATCTGGTCAGTCAGAACGCGGAGAGAGTAATTACCATCGTACACGAGCATGGTGCACTGGGGTGGAAGGTCAACGGCGCAGGCGGCGATGGCGGCTCCATAACCCTGCTATGCAGCTCTGACCGTGCGGCTAAGCGAAGTATGCTGCGCGAGATTGAGCAAGAAAATGCAGCTTTTCAAGTTATCCCCATTAAATTGGATCAACATGGATTGCGCGTTTGGGAGAGTAAATGACCCAACCACTCGAAGACTGGTTCAAAGTCACTTACGACGATACAAATATCTATCTGGATGTTCATCCCGCGGATAAAAAAGTCACAAAAGCGCAGATTCCATGGGCCGATATCATCCGTGTGTGCTTCAAACCGGGCGATTTCATCTCCTCGGATGAAATCTACATCTTCACAAACCAACGCCCAGAGAGCTACTTGATTCCGACAGAATCTTTCGGTGGTCTCAGTTTCTGGGCGGAGATCATCAATCGGGGGTTGTTCGATGCCCAATTAGCCATCGATGTCGCTTCAAATATTGAAGCAGCTTCAAAAAGTGAGGGTGTCTTTTGCTGGCCTGAGGAGTAAAATTGAATTATCTATTTATTGGTAGAGGAGATTTTCTATGAGAACGAACAAAACCTTATGTGACTTGGAAAGCAACAACTTTATTAAAAAAAACTTCAAAGAATACAAAGAACTCGTTCGGCACGGAAAATATATCTGCAAAGGGTGCGGCAGGGTGGCACATAAGAAGAAAAATCTGTGCGAACCAAAGCGGCTTTATCCAAAGGAAAGTGAGTAAGACAGCTAAATATCAAACAATCCTAAAATCAACTCTTTTTATCCGTTTCATTTATCGGTAAAAGTCAAAGGAGACAAGTGATGAATACTACGGTGAAATATCTATTGCAACGAAAAGGGAATGAAATTTGGAGCACTTCTTCAGATGCAACGGTTTTCGAAGCCCTTCAACTCATGGCCGAAAAAGATATCGGCGCGTTGGTGGTTATTGACAATGAAAAACTGACGGGTATATTCTCGGAGAGAGATTATGCCAGAAAAGTTATTCTGCAAGGGAAATCTTCGCGTGAAACGTTGGTGCAGGAAATCATGACCAAGGATGTGATCACTGTCCAGGCAGCGCAATCCGTTGCGGACTGCATGGGTTTGATGACAGATAAACATATCCGCCATCTCCCGGTTCTAGACAACGATGAACTGGTCGGGATAATATCTATCGGTGATGTGGTAAAAGAAATAATCTCTGAGCAAGGCTACCTCATCGAACAGCTTGAGAACTATATATCTGGTAATCGATAATTCGAATATCAGACGAATACACAAATTCAGTAGATCACGATTTTGTGTCATTGCGAGGCATTTCGTGCCGAAGCAATCCCCCTCTAAAGGGTGGAGATTGCTTCACTCCGTTCGCAATGACATCCATAATTGGGAATCTGTGATCTACTGAAATTATTGCTTTTGGTAGGAGTATTCCTTGAGTAAAGACGCGCAACATCGTTGTCCCTGGCCCGGGGATGACTCAAAAATGATCAAATATCACGATGAAGAATGGGGGGTGCCTATATTTGATGATAAATTATTATTCGCCAAATTAATCCTTGATGGCGCCCAGGCTGGGTTGAGCTGGAGCACCATTTTGAATAAACGCCAATATTATTGGGGCGCATTCGATAATTTCGATGCCGAGAAGATTGCCCGCTACGATGAGAAGAAGTTTGCGGAATTAATGGATAACCCAGGCATTGTGCGCAACCGCTTGAAAATCAACGCCACCATCAAGAACGCCCAAGCCTATCTCGAACTTCAAGAAGAACTAGGGGCTTTCAGCGATTTCCTTTGGGGGTTTGTTGGTGGAACCCCAATCAAGAACAAGTGGACCTCTATCGGTCAACTCCCAGCTCAAACCCCCGAATCAGAAGCCATGAGCAAAGCCCTTAAGAAATGCGGCTTCAGTTTCGTCGGTCCAACAATCTGTTACGCATTTATGCAAGCTGTCGGCATGGTCAACGACCACATCGTCGACTGCTTCCGGTATAATGAAGTCAATCAACCCTAATTGAGTTGAATTTTCGATATCTACAATGACTAAATCTACACAAAGTTCCGCTGATTGGCAAAGTATCGTCGAAGAATTTCAACATACAAGTGATCGCTCGGTGGTCATTTTGGGCTCATCGTATCTCAATAATCACCTTGGGCGTTTGCTCAAGTGTCATTTTGTTGATGATGAAAACAACACGTCCCAACTCCTTGGGCCAGAAGCACCACTGGGAACCTTGGGAACACGCATCCGTGCTGCGTATGGGATGGGTTTGATCAGTGCGAATGAATTCCACGATCTCACCCAAATTCTAGAAATCCATAACCTTTTTCGAACAAGTCTTGATCGGTCGAAATTAACTGACGACAAAATTCGAATCCGTTGCAATGCTTTAAGAATCCCCCGTGAAGTTCTGTTAGCCGATGAAACGCCAACCCCGCGTAGGCTCTTCGAATTCGCGACGGCACTGTTATCAGGACAATTGATTGTGCGTGGTAACCAGGCAGAAAGTCATCGCCGCACTCCCCCGGATAACTTTATGCTGGTTGACGTGGATAGATAATGTCCTCCGATCGAAATACCAAAACTTCGGCATTTGGCTCACAAGGCAGGATCAGCCATGATTCCAGCCATTTCTATGCCGGCCGGATGTACAACCAACAGCCAGAGGAAGATTTATCTAGTCCCTATATTGAAAACCCCGTTCCGGATGAATTCATTGACCAAATTCTGATGGCAAGCAGCGAGCAGATGCACCAGCTTCCAGATTGCTGCGCCCACCTGATGGTCACTTCGCCCCCCTATAACGCTCGCAAAGAATATGATGACGATCTAACCTTAGGGGAGTATCTTGCTCTGCTCAGAGCTGTTTTCTGCGAAACCTACCGGGTTCTTGTTCCTGGGGGACGTGCCTGCATCAATATCGCCAACCTGGGACGAAAACCTTATATTCCACTGAACGCCTTTGTTTCACAAATGATGATCGAAATTGGCTTCTTGATGCGCGGAGAGATCATCTGGGATAAAGGCTCCAGCGCAGGCTCTTCAACCGCTTGGGGCAGTTGGATGTCAGCCAGCAATCCAACCTTGCGCGACGTGCATGAATACATCATGGTTTTATCCAAAGGGCGCTTTAAGCGCGAGAATAATGGACGTGAAGCCACAATAGAACGGGATTCTTTTTTGGAATTCACACGCAGTGTCTGGCAATTCCCCACCGAATCAGCGAAACGTGTCGGTCACCCCGCGCCTTTCCCTGTGGAACTCCCGCGCAGGCTGATTGAACTCTATACCTTTGAAGGGGATGTTGTCCTTGACCCATTTATGGGCAGCGGAAGTACCGCCATAGCGGCGCGAAATTCTGGTCGACACTATGTCGGCTATGAAATTGATCAAACCTATGTTGAGTTGGCTCAGGCACGACTTCAAACCATAAGCGATGTCTAATTATGAATGATACTCAGGATCCGATAGTGGAACAGGAGAATTACACATCTAATCAACCCACATCTCGTCAGTGGCTATTGATCGGCGGGATTGGACTTCTAGCCCTCTGTGGGATTATCACTTTTCTGGCTGGAGGGTATTACACACTCAACTCGATGCTGGTAACTCGCAACACCAAGGCAACCGAAACTGCTGCCGCTGCCACGGCCATTGTCGTAGCAAGAGAACAAACTATCCGGTCTGCCGAAAAGTGGCCGCTTCTCATGCTCGAACCATTCAATAATAACGAAAATGAGTGGATTGATGGAGAAATTGATGATGAATATGCCAAGATCGATGTGACCATTAATGGCACATACCGTTGGGAAATAACTTCCAAACAAGGCTTTGTCTGGTGGGTTTATCCGACCTCAGATATGGTCGAAGATTTTTACTTAGCTGTTGATGTGATCAACCCAAGCTCTCATCGTGATGCACCCAATGGTCTGATCTTTCGCATAAGTGCGGACGGTGATTTCTACTATTATTTTGAAGTTCGAGATACACAACTTTTCAGCGTCTGGGCTAATGATCAAGGGAGTTGGACGGATATCGTACCTTACACAGAATCAACAGCAATTCGTCCAGGCGAAAACAATCACCTAGAGATCATTGCCCAGGGTGATGAGTATTTCTTTTTCATCAACAATCAATTGGTCGCTGAACGAACTATACTGGCTCCAAGCGAGGGATATTCGGGCCTTGCTGTGGGTTTATCTTATGCAGACGAACAGAGTACCATCGTATTTGATAATTTCGAACTGCGCGCACCCTAAAATTCCACACGAATTTCACTCCATGATTAGAAACAAGCAAATTCATTTAATCCTTTGCATTTTTATCATAATCCCAATCTTGGCCTGCAACTTGCCTACACGGATTCAACCAGATACACAAGGCACAATGCACGCAGCACTGACAGAGGTATACGCAACCAACAATACCAACATCACCAGCGAACCCATAAATCAAGTAACCACTCAACCATCACAAACACCAAAAATAAGTGGTACTGTTACTGCAACCTCAGAGGCAACACAGTCAATACCACTTCCCACCGCTGCCTCAGTTAAACAAGATGTTTTTGCCAAAGACTTAGAACGACGTGGGCATGAAATAATCGCTTCTTCTTCAATTTTCGGGCCAAAAGATTACATCTACTCAGCCTATCTATTCCAGAACACCAAAATTGATCCAACTGTAGAAGAGACCTCTCCTGAATTCTGCCGTTTAGCAATCTACCGATTAGACGCTGATCAAAATTCCTTGTTGCGCTCATTTACAGCTCCAAAATATCCAGAGGGCGCTGGCTATTCTTTTCCAGTTTCTTGTAAAGCAGTTAATTGGGATCATCCGTCTCCTGATTTCTCCTGGGGCGGATCTCTCACCTCTGATATTGGTGAATTACTGGGATTAGATGGGAACTGGAGCGATATCAATCAAAACGGATTGCCAGAATTTGCAGTTGTTTTTCAATACTGCAACCAAGGATGTATAGATCATGGTGTAGTTGCCGTACACTTCTACGAGATCACGAACACATATCAACCAGTGGACATCACCGCCAATCTGCCTGGAGTGATTCAACCCTGGAATATTGTCCACAATATTGACCCTCTTGACATTTGGGTTTATGACCTGGTCGAATACGAACCCAAAACTTTTATTGAATCTTCATGGATTTACGCCTGGAATGAGCGTGGATTTATTGACGTCACATCCCAACACGGGGGCGAATACAAATCCATAATCGACCAGAACATTGCCGATATTCAAGATGAGTATGGCACGCCCATCACTCATACTCGTATAGATTTCTTAGAAATCTTAGTATTTTCGAATAAAGCAAAATTTTCTACTGAACAAACTTTAGAGACTTTCCTCGATATAACCAATTCTGCTCATTGGCCTGGAACAGATAATTCTTTGAGCTGCTGGCTGCAGTTAGCCCGAGCCTACGCCCAAAGGGACGCAAACGCGCGTCGCCCGTTCTCCTTACCCCCCAGTTTGACAACCATCAACGGTCCTGGTTTTTCTGAAATTTTAGAAAATATCGATCAAGACAGGTTTGATATCAGTGCCTGCAAATAGTACATATGAGATCTCCAATAATAATCTTATTCGCCACTATCCTTTATGCAGTCATACACTCGCTCTTAGCAACCTTGAAGGCAAAAGTTCTCGCTCGCAAATTATTCGGATCCAGGGCAGATCGCTGGTACCGTCTAGCCTATAACGTCTTTGCCGGCATTTCCTTCCTGCCAATCTTGTGGTTGGTGGCGGTACTGCCCGACCAAAAACTGTATCTGGTTCCCTTCCCATGGGTAATTCTCACCAGCCTTGGCCAGATTGTTGGAGTGATAATCATTGTGCTAGGAATCTGGCAAGCTGACGCCTGGTCGTTTATTGGAATTAGGCAAGTTCGTACCCCAACTTCTCAAGTAGAAAAACCTAAATTGATAATCAGTGGTTCTTACCGTTGGGTACGACACCCTCTCTACACTGGCAGTCTACTCTTCATCTGGTTGACCCCATTGATGACTGCCAATTCCTTAGCGTTGATTATCGCCTTGTCAATATATCTCGTAATCGGTCCCAAATTTGAAGAACGCCGGTTGCTGCACGAGTTTGGGGAAGATTACGCTGCCTATCAAAAACAGGTTCCGATGATTATTCCAAGAGCCCCATCAAAGAGTGATGACATCTAACATCAGGCAACCCAAATCGCGCCTTCCTTTGATTACTTCAAATCTTCATCAGTCGGTTCAAAAATCTCATCAATAGACATCTCAAATAATAGTGCCATCTTGAATGCCAGAGGCAAGCTGGGATCATATTTTCCATTCTCGATGGCGTTTATGGTCTGGCGTGAAACATTTAGTAGTTCAGCCAAATCAGCTTGCGACCACTCTCGCTCAGCGCGCAGGACGCGCAGCTTGTTCTTCACCGATATCTCCAATTTCCCCAGAACTTACCAACCACAAGGAGTACGCACATCACAAAAAGGATATTAATGCTGCTTAACTTAGGGCCTCCCACCAAACCCAAGAGACCCATGCTGAGAAGCAACAGCAACGTCAAGATAAAGCTAAAAGCAGCACTTTCCAGCAAGATGCGTCGCTCCATCTCATCGAGCTTGGAACTCATCTGCACGACTCCCAGAGCAATCCAAATGCCAGGGATTATCGGGAGCAACGCAACCACATAACGCCAGGGGGAGCTATCATTCTGCGGCACCCAGCTCACTGCCAGGAACAGCAAACCAATGTACAAAACCATTGGAAGCAACAGCGGACGGATAAGTTTTGCTCTTTTTTTAATTCGTTTTCTGTCTATCATTTTTTGCTCCAATTTCTAGATATAACAACTAGATAAGCCAAATTCCCAACCAGGGAATATCCGATCAACATACCAGAGATGAAATTCAAGGATGGGTGAGGGTTTTCCAATCGTCCCAAAAATATCCCCAACACTAATGCAATTTGGGCAAGACCACCTAATACAGTGAAATATTTGGTCTGGTTCTCTTTTGTCATTGATTTAATAATCATTTCCACTCCTTTTATGTAAAGCTTCCTTTACATCTACATAATAAAGCATCCTTTACATTGTGTCAAGGGTGCTTTACATTCAATTGCCACATTTTATTGAATTGACAATTACCTACAGCGGTTTTTATCGTTATAGTGCCAAAGTACTATTGATTCGTAAGCTGCATCTGATAGACTCTCGGTATTGTGGTCCGACCAGCATACCACACCTGTATGTGTAGCATACCAGAGAAAACTTATGTCCCTAAAACCTATCCCCCGCCGAACTCTCACCAATATCGTATCTGCCAAACTGGCAGCCTCAATATTGGATGGCACACTGCCACCCGGCAGCCAATTGCCCCCCGAGCGCGAATTGATGAGCCAGATGGAAGTCAGCCGCTCAACAATCCGTGAAGCGCTTAAATCACTTGAAGAAAGTGCCCTGATCGAATCGCGCCCAGGTGTGGGCTGGTTTGTCAAGGTGATCAGCGACAGCAACGTTGCCAAGATCCGCGAACTGGCCGGACAGGAAGAACATCCAACACCGATACCTGCAACCCATAAGGAACAAACACCCAGTGGTCCCCGACGCTTACCAGCAGCCCCGGAAAAACCGCTGCGAATCCCCAACCTGCGCAAGGATCGCTTAGGAACATTCGAATTCATCTCATGGTGGGAGCGCGAAAAAGTTGAGAACGCCAAAGTGCTGGTAGTGGGGGCTGGCGCGTTGGGCAATGAAGTTATTAAAAACCTGGTTTTGATGGGAGTGGGCAACATCTTCATTATCGACTTCGACACCATCGAAGCTGCCAACCTGAGCCGCTCGCCCCTTTACAGGGAGAGCGACAACGGGCGCCAGAAAGCACTGGTGGCCGCCGCTCGCGCCAAAGAGATCAACCCTGATGTCCACATTCAATACTTGCATGGGGATGTCACTACTCAAATAGGGTTGGGCGTAATCCGCCGCATGGATGTGATTATCGGCTGCCTCGACAACCGAGAGGCCCGGTTAGCCGTCAATCGCTATGCATATTGGATGAACAAACCCTGGGTAGACGGTGCTATTCAAGAATTACTGGGCTTGGTGAGGGTTTTTGTACCCGGTGAGGGCGCGTGCTTTGAATGTACGCTCAACGAGCAGGCCCGTCAGAGCCTGGCTGTACGCTATTCCTGCCCCCTGCTGGCCCGCCAGAATATCCTGATGGGGAAAGTGCCCACCACTCCAACAATCTCAGCCATTATTGGTGGAATGCAATCGCAAGAAGCGCTCAAGCTGATCAACGGCATGCCCGTCGAACCTGGCAAAGTGACCCATTTCAACGGCTTCGTCAATGATATGCACACCAGCGCCTACAACCCCAAGGATGATTGCGAATCCCACTGGACTTATGGTGAGATCACCGAATTGCCAATGCGGGCCGAAACGGCCATCCTGGAAGATCTACTCCGCATTGTGCGCGCTGACCTGGGCCCTGAAGCACTGCTGGAACTGGACCAGGAGTTGATCCTGGATCTGGAATGCCCGACCTGCAAAACAGTGGAACACATCCTGAAACCCATCTCCGAAGTCAGCTTTGAAGCCGCGCATTGTCCCACCTGTGAGACCTTCCGCGAGACTAGGATGACTCACACAATCGGCGGCGAGGAAGACTTTTTACACCACACCCTGGCCAGCATCGGCATCCCACCGCTGCACATCTTGAGAGCCTACAATGCGCAAGAATATCGCTTCTATGAACTTACTGGCGATTTACCCGAAGCATTGCATTTCAACCACTTCGAAGAATCAGACAGTCACCCAAGAATAAGCTTGCGCAACCGAATTCAACTCGGGGATGAGGTAGAAATTGATGATGCTGATTACAACCCAGCCCATGGCAGGGTGCGCTTCAACGATTAGATTATCGATGAACAGACCAAGCAGCAACTGGCTCGAGAGATTGCTTTCGAGCATTCCTGGGAGAGTAGGACTGGTAATCCTGACATCTATGGTCACAGCCAGCGCCTTATTGTTACTTTTCTGGGCTAATCTGGATATCCCGCCCTTATTGCTGGCTGCGATAGTGCTGACTGGGATTGGTTTCATCTCCGGATTGGCATCCCGCTGGTTTCTGCGTCGAAATACCGCCGCATTGCGATTGCTTGCTGCACTGACGGCTTTGTCGTTCAGCCTGGCCTTAGTTGGTGTGATTACCGGGGGAGTCTTGGGGCTGAGTCTGGCCCCAAAGGGCCTCATCAACCCCGATTGGCGCGGGCTTCTTCAGATCACCTGGAGTGGTACAGTAACTTGGCTGGCATTACGTGCCTGGCACAAGCCCGTCCGCATCAAAGAGCCGAAGGTCAAAACGTCAAAACCCAGCCCTAAACGAAACAGCAAGCCTAAAGTCAGGGTTCCTAAACCAAAAAAAAAGCGGCCCTGGCAACGTTTATCAAAGAAAATATCACGCCCATCTTTGAAGACAAAATCTAACTCAAAAACGGCTATCAACACAAAACGACGCCCTGTCAAAATCACGCCGAACAAGGTCGTATCCAAGAAAATCGCGCCCACAAAAAAATCAGGGCTTCGTAGTCTAAAAAAACTACGCTTCAATCGCTCGAAGGAATCGGTCAAACTGGTCGGGAGTGAAGAACATCACTGCCCATATTGCCTGGAAAATGTCGAAAAAAGAGATCCACGCGGCGTAAAAATTTGTTCAATCTGTAAAACCTGGCACCACGCAGATTGTTGGTCTGTGACCGATGCCTGCCAGGTACCGCATGAACACTAGAGAACCACCATTCGTAATGGAGAGAAACAATGGCTGATATACCTGTGACCATAATCCTACCCCACGGCAGTGCCCGCAACGCTGAAGTACCCAGCGATGTACTGATACGCGATCTGGTAACGGAGTTGGTTTCGCTGCTAAAGCTGCCCACCATCGGCCCCGATGGACGTCCCATGGGCTACCGTCTGGATAGCAAAGCCCTGGGCCGCGAACTTAGAGAAGATGAGACTTTGGCCCAGGCAAGCATCCCTGAAAACGATCGCCTGATGCTGACAGCGGATATTACTGCAGGGGCTGTATCGATAATCGAAAGCCCGCGCATGCGCCGTCTGCGAGCAGACCAGCAACGCATGCAGGAACTTGTCGCCCAGAGTGATCTGATTGAATTCTCCGTCAAGCATGCTCGTAAGGGTTTGCCGCCGGAAACCTACATTGTGACATACAAATGCCGCGGTGTCGTTGCCGTAGACAAAAAAGGCAAACCCAAGATTGGCAGCAAGCACCAGGTAGAGATTTATTTGCACAACCAGTATCCCCAGCGATGGCCGGGGATGAAGTGGCTGACTCCCATCTGGCATCCCAACATCAATCACCTTAACGGCAGCGTGTGTGTAGATGCCGCCTGGTGGACAGCCAGCCGCTCTCTGGACCGTCTGGTGATTATGCTGGGTGAAATGGTGCAGTATAAAAATTTCCATGACGATCCCACGAAACCGCCCTTCCCCTGGGACCCCGAGGCTGCACGCTGGTGCCGAGATTACCGGGCCAAAAATCCCAATGTTTTTCCCGTCGACCAGCGAGAGTTGTTGCGTCCCGAACGCGTCAAGATAAAAACAGCAAGCAAGAAGAAATCGGCGCGCATCAAATTGAAGTAGCTTTGGGATAACTTTCCACTTGGACGTTGACTCATTGCGAAGCGAAATTGAACCGCGAAGACGCTAAGTCCGCTAAGCACAGATCAGCCCAAAAACCCTTTGCGCTCTTTGCGCTTTCGCGGTGAGAATAACAATTTTTACTAATACCAGTATCCAAACTGCTGATCAGCAAAACAAAACACATTAACCCATTTCTATTGGAGGTACAACCATGTCCGAATTAGATGTCACTCTCGTGCTCCCCTCTGGCAGCACCCGCACCGCTGAAGTCCCCGATGATGTAGAAGTGAAGGAATTGATCCCTGAACTGACCACATCCTTAGAACTTCCCACCACTGGCCCTGATGGGCTTCCCACCAACTACCGGTTGGACAGCAAAGCCCTGGGCCGAGAGCTCCAGGAAGAAGAAACCCTCTCAAATGCCGGTGTACCTGAAGGTGACCGCCTGATGATCACAGCAGATATCACCGCAGGGTAGAGCAGCACACGTGGGCATTGCAACTGAGGTTCCCTTGGTCGCAATGCCCGCATCATCCGCAAAATCATGCCTGCAGAACGTATTCGTATCAATGCTATGGAAAAAATTCAGCCACAATCTGGCAATATCCCCATCCGGCAATCGCGGCGATGGCACTCTCCCCGGGAGGCAGAATGTACCAGGCCGATGGTGACTGTTTTCCTGACCCAGCAGGCTTACACCCGGGCATGTGCCCATGCAGGCAGTGACATCGACAACGAAGTCGGTGGATGGCTGGTGGGCAAATGGTGCTCAGACAAATCCACAAGCAAAGAGTTCATCATTGTGGAAAAGATCCTACCCGCACCCCACGTCCGCCATGGCAGTGCATTTCTAACTTTTACCCAAGATTCACAAGTGGCCATGCACGCCGAAATGGAAACTCGCTATCCCCACAAACAGGTCTTAGGCTGGTATCACACGCATCCCCGCATGGGCATCTTCTTGTCGCAATACGATACCTGGTTGCATAAGCACTTCTTTCCTCAACCCTGGCAAGTGGCGCTGGTCATCGAACCGCATTCGACAACGGCAGGTTTTTTTATCCGAGATGAAGATGGCTACTTAAACCCGCATGCTTATTTCGGATTTTACGAACTCACAGGTGATAAAAACCGCAGCGTCGTGCACTGGGTCAACATGTCTGAAGATAGTGAAGAATAAAAAAGGAGTACCAAACTTATGAGTAGAGCTATGCGATTGTATTACTACGGCGCTTTTGGCGCTATTGGAGGGCTGATTGGCTGGCAGATCAGCAATCTGCTGGGGTTGTCCTTTACCGGAAACATTTATCTAAGCGAACTGGTTGTTGGCGCTTTGATTGGTGTAAGTGTAGGATTACTCATAGGCATCGCTGAAGGGCTTTTGACACGCAATCTCGTTCAGGTTTTACGAGCCAGCCTGGTCAGTGGACTTTTGGGGTTGGCCGGTGGTGCCCTGGGATTGCCTGTTTCCGAGGCGTTTTTCCAGCTTTTAGGCGGCGAACCCTGGGCTCGCGCCCTGGGATGGGGGCTTTTCGGCCTGTTGATAGGCGTGGCTGCCGGGATCACGGGTGGTGCTCAAATGTGGAAAGGTGCCTTCGGTGGCCTAATAGGCGGCATCCTTGGGGGCTGGCTTCTAGAAGTCACCCGCGGGCAACTGGCAGATCCCATCTTGGGTAAAGCCATCGGCCTGATCTTACTGGGTGGATCGGTGGGCGTTTTCATTGCCCTGATCGTCTTCCTGCTCTCTCGGGCCTGGTTCACAGTCACCAATGGCAAACTCAAAGGCACAGATTTCATCCTGGATAAATTCATCAAACCCGACGGACCAACAGCCTTTATCGGCAGCGATGCCCTCAAAGCTGATATTGTATTCCCAGATCCGGATATCGCTCCACAGCATGGGTTGCTCAATGGCGCAGGCACACATTTTATTCTCAAGGATATGAGTCTCAGCGGCACATTCGTCAATAAACGCCGCGTCGAGCAAGCCACACTGCGTAATAATCAAACTATCCGCATGGGCAACACAGAATTCGTATATTATGAGAGGAAATAATCCATGTTTACGATGATAAGAAAACTTTGCTCATTGAGCCTCATCCTAATTTCCTTCTTTGGACTAACCGGCTTCAATACAATTCAACAGTCAGAGACCGATCAGGGTGATGTCAATGTCACAATCACCCAGGTGGATACATCTAACTTCCCTCAGGTGACCGTATACGTTTCGGCAACCGACGCTGCCAGTGAACCGGTTGGCATTAATCCGACCAACATCACACTCAAAGAAAATGGACAAAATATCACCCCCGATCAGATCAGTGGAAGTGGTGAAATTGGCCCCCTGACTACTATGCTGGTGATGGATATTTCCGGCAGTATGAACTCCGGAGGCAAATTACCCGCTGCAAAAGAAGCCGCTCAAGCATATATTCAACAGATGAGAACTGGAGATCAGGCCGGGCTCCTGACATTCAATACCAGCATCAAATATGTCACTCCTGTTACTGGCGATTTCAATGCCCTGATCGCTGCAATTAATGGCCTTCAAGCAAAAAATGATACCGCCATGTATGATGCCCTCGTAGAAGCCGTCGAAACTCTGGAAGCATCTTCAGGTCGCAAAGCGATCATTGTTCTGACCGATGGTTTGGACAACCGCAGCACGTACACCGCCGATGATGTACTGGAAAGGATTGGACCGGCGGGATTATCGATCTCCACGATTGGTTTGGGTGACCCCACCCATGGTCCTGGTGCCCAAACCGCCCTGGACGAGACAGCGCTGACATCACTCGCCCAACAAGCCGGTGGCGTATATGGCTATGCAGAGAATGATGACCTGAGCGCCTTGTACCAACTTTATGGGCGCACGCTTCAAGCCGAGTATCTGATCACCTATACTTCACCATCTACGTTAAGAGATGGAGTCAACCGCTCGCTTAGTGTTTCGCTTAACGCATCGAGCGATGCTGTTACGCAAGTCGATCAAACGCAATACAATCCCGGCGGACTGGTCCCTGAAATATCTGAACCGGCTCCCTGGTCGATGTTTATTACTCTACTAGGTGTGTTGCTGCTCTTGCTGATCGCCCCTTCGTCGATCAGATTTGCAGCACAACGATTCTCAGGTTCAAGAAAATCGAAAAGCCGAATCAAATTGAGTTCAAAAAAACCAAGGATAAAATTGAAAGATTAGAAATAGGAAAACTACCAGTTTTCTAAGTAGTCCGTCTCAAAAAAACTAAAACTGATGTCATTGCGAGCGGAGCGAAGCAATCCGAATCTTTGTTTGGAGATTGCTTCGTCGGCTACGTCTCCTCGCAATCACAGAGTTAAATAGCTTTGTTGGATTTACTTTATAGAAATTCAGTAGTCAAAATAAACCTCGAATAAAAACTAGTGGCGCAGAAAAATTGTGCCGCTAGCTTTTATTATGATACAATATAACAATGATAACGCAATGTAATGGCAATTTTTTGTGTTTGACAGGATTGGAATCAAAACACCGAAATTTCATTTCAGATCATCTGACCACTTGACGTTTTGGCAAATTCTTCATGCCACTCATCTGGCTCTCCACTGCCTTTAACGCGGGCATCCTGCTAGCGGATACTTTCTCCCTGCCCACTCCAACCTGGCTGATCCTGGCTGGGGTATCGGTTGGCCTTGCGTTAGCACGTTTGCTGGTTATGCGTTTGCCGTCACGTCGACAAGACACTCGACGTTTCTCATTCTCCATCCCTATCCCCATACCCATTTTGCTTCTCACCCTTACCCTCGGTGCAGCTCGCTATCAATCTTCACTGCCTGATCTTTCAGATCCCCAATTCATCGCCCACTACAACGATACCGGACAGACCATGGTAGTCACCGGGGTAGTGAATGATTTTCCAGACCAACGCGACACTTTCACCAATCTCAGAATCGAAACTGAGCGCCTGCACCCGACAAATGCTGTCACGGCAAAACCTGTCCAGGGTTTGATGTTGGCACGCATCACGTCCGACAAGAAATTTCATTACGGCGATCGAATCGTGCTACGCGGCCAACTTCTTACTCCCCCAGAACATGAAGAATTTTCCTATCGTGAATATTTAGCCCGCAAGGGAATATACAGCTACATGCCTCGTAATAGCGCTTGGGTGCTCGAAACGGGTCACGGCAACCCGATCATGCGGGGCATATTTGCTCTCAAAGAACGCGCCCTGAAAACTGTCTACCAACTATGGCCTGATCCTGAAGCATCACTTTTCTCAGGCATCCTGCTTGGCATCGAGACCGGCATCCCCAAGCCGGTTCAAGAAGCCTTCAAAGCAACGGGAACCAGTCACGTAATCGCCATCTCCGGATTCAATATCACCATCATCGCCGGGCTTTTTGCATCATTCTTTGGACGTTTCCTCAATCCGCGCAAAGGCGCAGTCGCGGCAGTTATAGGAATTTCCCTTTACACCATCCTGGTCGGTGCTGATGCCGCCGTGGTACGTTCGGCTATCATGGGTGGTTTCTCCCTCTTTGCCCGTCAGGTCGGTCGCCGTCAGCACGGTATCAACACCCTGGCCTTGACTGCTGCGCTAATGTCCCTGCATGATCCCCATGTCCCCTGGGATGTCGGCTTTCAGCTCTCCTTTGCAGCCACTTTGGGACTGGTGCTCTACGCCGATCCCTTTGCCCAGGCTTTCATCCGCGCAGTTTCTCGCATCCTGCCCCAAACCACCGCCAGGAAACTAGCCGGCCCGGTGGGTGAATACATCCTCTTCACCCTGGCCGCCCAACTCACCACCCTGCCGGTGATGGCCTATCACTTTGGATCTATCTCTCTGAGCGCCTTCATCACCAATCCGGTCATCCTGCCCGTACAAGCCCCCATCATGACCGTCGGCGGGCTGGCCCTGATCCTGGGCATGATCTGGCTGCCGCTGGGCAAGATCACCGCGCCCCTGGCCTGGCCCTTCGTACTCTTCACCATCCGGGCAGTAGAATTATTTGGGAAAATTCGCCGGGGATTGCTGATCCTGGGGGATATCGGCATCTTATGGGTGATCTTGTTCTATGTACTGCTCTTTGGTCTTACTTTTTATTGGTCCCGTGCCCGAGGCCTGATCACGGCCCTTAAACCAATTCCAATAATCTCCGTCCTAGGGATCCTCACCATCGTCACCTGGCGTTCTGCCCTCAGCACTCCAGATGCTCTCCTGCATATGACCCACCTCGATGTGGGCACAGGTGATGCTATTCTTATTCAATCTCCCGGCGGACGCTTTGTATTAATCAACGGCGGCCCATCAGCCAGTTTGCTCTCTGACGGCCTGGGACGCCGTCTGCCGCCTTTTTATCGCCAACTCGACTGGTTAATTATCGCCTCCCCGGCCAGCGAACAGATCGATGCTCTGCCGCGCACCCTGGAGCGTTTCCCACCGGACAAAATTCTGTGGACCGGACCAGATAGTCCATCTCGTGCTGCGGACTATCTGCGTAAAACTCTCATCAAATTGGAAATTCCAATCACTCTGGCCGAAAGGGGGCACACCCTGGATTTAGGGGATAGTATAGATTTACGGGTGATCTCGGCTGGAAAGCGCGGTGCCATATTACTTTTGGAATGGAATAACTACCGTGCGCTGCTGCCCCTTGGTGCTCACGAAGACGATTATGAACTTCTGCGCATGGG
>CAYQQX010000090.1:0-17844 GCA_964419495.1 uncultured Anaerolineales bacterium | reverse complement strand
TGCCCTCCGCAGCCAGTCGTTCATGCCATCACAGGTGATGGCTTAGTAGTTACTCTAATTCTTGCATAGTGCATTCTCCTTTGCCCAAAGGGCCCTATAAAATAATGACCTTTCGAGGGATTGCCTGCGCGCTATGATCACGGCCTCGGATATCTTATTCCATTAGTCGCTATCCCCATTTAAAAAGTAACACCGATTAAATGAAAGTCACCTTACAAGTGACTGTCATCGGTATTTCGCGATAAGTATTTGGTTGCTTTCTTGAAATCTTTTGACTACGTCTTCGGGGAATGCAAACCGCGATTTTGCCGTAGATAACATTAATAAGCAGTATGCCAAATTGCCTAGATGATAGGCGCTGATATGCCATTGCCCTGCATCCATGGATTGGGAGATGTGATTCAGGGTATACATCCAGATCGCCTGTAAGGGTTGTTGGTCCCCCGGAGGTTTGCTGTTTTCTGCTTCCAAAGCGCTTTGCAATGATTTGAAATTAGGCTCGGAGATTAGAGAGTAATAGCCGTAACGGCAGGGGACTTCACAAAAGCGGCAACCCTTCTTGCGGTGCAGGCGGTTATTCTCTTTAGCACGCCCAGGGAGTTGAGCCAGCATATTCATCTTGTCCTGAAAAGCGCGGCAAGCCTCGGGAGACGAATCTGCGCTCTGGGCTGCTTCGGCCAACACAGCCACCAGTTCTACTTCCGGATCTCGCGTGGCTTGATGAAATGCGACAATATGCTGGCAAGCCTGCGTCACCGCATCCGGCCAATCTACCTCTAATTCAGCCTGAAGGGCAGTCTTAACTGATTCGAAACCGCCCATATGATCCGGCGCAGCAAAAGACAGTGATTGCAGATAAATGATGACCTTTTTGCGTTGTGAGGCGGGAATTTTGTTCATGGTTTCTCCTAGGTGAGATGCACTTTTCGCAGAGCGTGTGCGTCTCACCTGAATTTACTTCAACTTCGGCAGCGGCGTATAAGCCACTTTGACCCAAGAGGCCATATCATCCTGGATACCGCAAACGATAGCCTGACCCACTTTGAGCCGGGCGATAACTTTGGCCTGATCCTCTGTCAGGGCCAGGGCACCGGCCATGGCATCACGGTCGTCAGAGGCCACTAAACGATGAATGATCTTCAAGTTAGTGTTCTTGATGGCATCGGGTACCAACTTGGCAGGCACCTGGTCGATGATGGCCATACCCTGTCCATAGGCGCGGATCTCCGCCAGGATGTCTGCGAACATCTCGCCCATTTTGGCCTGAGGGTTAGCAGAGTCAGCACGTTGGGGCGCGTTTCGCAGCACGCGGTGGGCTTCCTCAATGATGGCCAAATGCCGAAGTTCGCTGGACTCAGGGGATCCAAGGCTTTCATGCTGCGCCTGGCGGTATTCGTACATGAAGTTCAGCAGCAGAGCCATGGTGAAACATTTGTCGGCATCGTCGCCGAGATACTGTAAGTTGACTACAACTGGGCGGTCGAAGAGATCGGCCCAGGGAGTGGAGAAAGGCTGATCGAAGAGTTTGCCTTTCCAACCGCGCAGCAAACTGCCGATGCGCGTGCGCAGGGCAGCAGTAATATTGGCCGTAATGCGCTCCTCATATCCCTTGCCGCGCACCAAACCAGAGATACGGTTGTGAAGCTGCTCCAACGTCGGGCGGCCGATGCCGTCGGGGGGCAACTTTTCTTCGAGCCAGCCCTGACTTTCGTAGAGATCAACCAGCCCCTCTTCGAGAATAACGGGCAAAATTTCATACATGGGGAAACTGGCGTTGAAGATCGATTTCAACCGGTCCAGGTGGGGCATGACCTGAGTAGTCGCGCCAGGGATTTGAACGATATCGAAGGGATTGATCTGTAACTGACCTAAAGGCTGCCCGCCCCACTCACTGCGTCCCGGCATGTAGACGGCGATCTCGCGATCAAAGGTTTTGGCTTTGTTATAGGCCAGCGCCAACTGCACGTACTCGTCCTTGGCGGGCTCGATAACCAGGAAATTCTTGCCGCTTTCCATCAACTCACTGATGATGCGGCGGCAGGTGTTGGATTTTCCGCTGCCAGTGATACCAGTGATGAAGATATGGCGCGTCAATGAATCGAGATCGACATCATAACCCAGGCTGGCGATCTCCTCACCACCCTCCAACAGGTTGCCCAAGGCCAGCACGTTGGCTGGGTCATCGGGCACAGGGGGATTGAGGCTGAAGAAAGCCGTGGGCTGCATGGGCATGCCGGGCATCTCTCGTAAGGGCAGGTTGGCAAGCAGGGAAAGCTCTTCGGTATTCATGGGGGTGGTCAAGCCCTCAAAGGCACCGCCGATAGGATGTTGGATGGCTGTGCCTTCCTCGGGCGCGAATAATTTCAACGGCGGCTGGTAGAAAGTATCCAGAGCCACTTGGGCTTGTCCATCCCAGACTGGGGAAAGATCGTGGACGCGCATGGGTTCGAAAGATGATTTCTCACCAGAAACCAGGGCTTTGAGTTGGGCCTGTCCTTGGGCGGCAGTCTCCCCCTGGTCACTGATCAGGTAGACGCCCACATTCCAGCATCCTTGTGATTTAGCCGTCTCGAAGCGTTCCACAGTTTGGGTGAGCAGCTTCTCACAAGCCTCAGCATGCCGGTTGAGATATTCACGTCCAAAAGAGAGCGACTCGCTGGAGGAAGTCCCTTCCGAGCGGGATTCTCCGGTCGTGCGGCCGGTAGTTTCGGATTCGCTGCTGGATGCGCCCCGCACCGCGGAGCTGCTGGTGGAAGGCAAAAGCTGGCCGAACATGCCCAACATCCCTGAGAGCAAGAAGGGCCCGCCTGCTGCTACTAATAGCGCGGACACCGCCCCCAGGCCAACGCCTTTGAGCCCCTTGGCAAGGCCGGTGGATTTGGCCATCTCGGTGCCCAATACACCTTTGCTGGCGCCTTCGGTTTCGCTTTCTGATGTACCCGACGTTTTCCCGGTCGATAGAGATTCGCTCTCTGTCTGAGAGAGGCTCTCCGTTGAACTGCTGCTGTGGCTGCGATTGAGAGTGGCTTTTGTAAACGCATGTACCTGCCCAGAAAGGGTATGACAGGACGAGATGATCTCACCAACTTCATTCTCGGGCATGGGCTCGGCGACAACCATGTAAACATAGGGTTTACCGCGCAGGCCGCGCATAAATCGGTCCAGGCTTTGGGGGTGGGAGGCCGGTTTATCGGATTTCTTGATCGACGGAATACCCGTAAAAGCGCGCGCGTGGCGGTAGGTACTCAACGGAACATGCACGCGTTCAGCAATCTGCTGGTAATCCTCGACCAGCTTGACACGCGTCCCGGGCCAGTTGGAGCACAGAAACTGCCCCAATTGATCGGCGAACAAGCGCGGCTGCGTACCATGCTCGCGAGCCACCACACCAATATAGATGCGGTTGCGCATGCCATCACTGGAGATCATGAAGATCAGGGCATAACGCGGATCGTGGCAAGCTGCCAGGGAAGTCTGAATGGCGGTGAAATATTCGCTCATATCCTCAGTAACCGGCTTGCCGACCTGCTCTAACTCCAAGATGGCTAAATCGGGCTGCTGCGGAATTTCTTCGTCCCCGGACATGCGCACATAATCATTTTCAAAAATGGGACCGTCTAAATAGTCGCGCCCTAAGGTGAAAAGCAGCGACTTCGACAAAGCATCGCCAGCCTCCATGAGCATTTCGGGAGTCAGTTCAGGGTCAGCGGGAATCAAATTAGTTTCATCAGTCATGAATAAATCCATTATTCAAATCACGAATTTGGACGAATTGCACCAATTCCACGAATTTTTTTTTTGATATTCGTGCTATTCGTACATTCGTGTCATTCGTGATAACCTTTTACCCACTTAATAAGGCTATCCGAGTTTAATGGTAAATACTTGATCTCCAAAGCGAATCTCATCTCCAACATCCAAGGTTTGGGGCTGATTCGCCTGAAGTCGATCATCATTCAAAAAAGTTCCGTTAGTACTGCCCAAGTCAACAAGTTCGATGGCATCATTGGTGCGGTGCAGTTCAGCGTGGAACCGGGAAACTTTGTCACTCTCCAACCAGACCTGGCATTCGCGGGCGCGGCCCACTTTGGTCACGCCGATGGTCAATGGATAGGTTTTCCCCTCGGCTGAGGTTAGCTGCAGCCCCGGCTCGGAAGCAGTATCATCATTTTGCACAGGATCAGCCTCACCTGACGGATCGGCCTCGCCAGTGGAATCGGCATTGTCATCTGGTTCGGCTATGGGAGGCGGCTCAATTACCAAGCTGACTCCCGGCTCAAGCGTCCCCATCGAAGCACCAAAGGCTAACCCTACACCACGCACAACGATCTCGTCGGGGTTATCCGCCAGAACGACTTTCTCGTCACCAAAGCGCTCCCGCAGATGGCGCACAATGCTGAACAGCTGTACCCCTCCACCGACCAGGGCAACCTGGCGAATAACCTGATCTCTCAGACCGATGGCCTTGATAGCCTTTGCCATCAATTCCTGAAAGGCCTGATCCAGATGTCCAAACGCCTGATTAAACGAACTTTGGTCAAGCGTTACAAGTCGGCGATAAACCTGACCATCGCGCAGCACCAGGGTGATCATACGTTGAGCGTTGATCTCGTCCCCCACATCATTGCTTTGCATCAGTCGGCGACTGAGCGATTCTTTCAAACGTAAGGCGTAAATACGCAGAGTTGCCAAAGCCGAAGGGTCATCGGCCAACGCAGATACGGGCACATTCAACTCGTCAGCCAGATACTTGGCCATTTCAGCATCGTACAAGCCACCCCCAAATGGCTCACCGTAGCGGCCAAGATAGAGTAGTTCACCTGTACGGGGGTCAAGTTGACCCGCGACAATGTCTGTTGTGCTTCCGCCGACGTCGACGATCAATGTTACGCCGCCACCCTTCGTGCTGCTCAGGAGTCCCTGGCGTCTCAGACTCAAAATGGCGCCTTCGGGTTCGGGTACGAACTCTATTTGTGAATGAATGCTTTCAGGAAAACAACCTAATACCAAGGTTTTGAAATCGGCGAGGATCGCCCCACCGTGGTCATATCCCCAATGGACAGGATAGGCGAAGGCAAAGCGCACGCTCTCATCAAAAGCACTCGCACGCCATTTTTCCCCTCGGATCTGTTCCACTACGGCTTCGAACAACATGCGGGTGAAATCTAATGCCCGGGCATGGGTATAACGTTTTTGATGAGGCAGCGGATTGGCTTCCAAATGCGCACCGATACAAGGCTTGAAATATTCTCGCACGCGCTCACGGGCGTTCTCGTCCTCGAGCTGACTCTGGGATACTTCGCCAAAACTATCGATAGCTGATCCTTCTGGATTCAATGTGAGGACCGCTGGCAGCTTTCGTTCTGTGAAGCTGGTCAGCGGCGAAGGTTGAGGATCCCCCAAAATGCGGATCAGATTACCACTCAGGCGATAGCCCACCCGGTACAGACGCCAGTTCGTCGCCCCGCAATCCAAGGCGAAGAGTGTCACTTGTTTGCCATTGGCCATGGTATCTCGCTTTTCGTATTGATCAATAGAAACCGCTGGTATGAAATGCTATCCTATTATATTACACAGTTTGGTAATTCCCTTTGAATCAGTCAAGAAATATATCCAAAACCGTTGGATTAATAATAAAGGAAGAACCCCACCCGAAACAAATTCCTGTATAATAGCACTGTCGTTCTCATCTATCTTCGGGAGGCACGTACATGGCAAGTCTAACTGGGAAAACGCTGGGCAAATACCAGATCACCGAACGCCTGGGCCGCGGGGGCATGGCAGAAGTTTACAAAGCTTATCACCCCCAACTTGAACGCTACGCGGCGGTAAAGGTGTTGCACGGCTTTCTAGCCGAAGGAGAGGATTTCCAAGCCCGTTTCCAACGCGAAGCCAAAGCCATTGCCGCGCTGCGTCATCCCAACATCGTACAGATATACGATATCGACAACGACGATGACAATTATTTCATGGTCATGGAGTTCGTCGATGGGGGTACGCTGAAAGATCGCTTAATCCAAACCAGCGGGCCATTAGCGATTAAGGAAATGGCACATATCTTCCGCGAAGTTGCCTCTGCCCTGGATTATGCCCATCGCCATGGGGTGCTACACCGCGATATCAAACCTGCCAATGTACTGTTGGATGGATCAGGCCGCGTGGTACTGACAGATTTCGGCATCGCCCGGATTGTCAGTGAGACGCAATTCACTGTCACAGGCACTCTGGTTGGCACGCCTGCCTATATGTCCCCCGAGCAGGGCAAGGGCATGCCCATCGCTTCACCCAGCGATATCTATTCTTTGGGCATAATTCTTTATGAAATGGTCACCGGCAAAGTGCCCTTCGATGCCGATACGCCGCTGGCGGTGATCCATAAACACATCAACGAGCCGCTGCCTTCGCCGCGCACGATCAGAGAAGATATCCCCCGAGTTTTAGAAGCTGTGATTGTCAAAGCCCTGGCCAAAGAGCCTGAAGATCGCTATCAATCGGCGGCCGAGATGGTCGATGCCGCAGAGAATGCATTTCTCGATTTCACCAAAGTGACCATGGCCGAGACGTTGGTCGAACCACCTCAACCTTCGTCAATCTCAGAGGAGACTAAGCCCGACCTCGTGGCTGCTCCTGAGCCCGAGGCGACCATTGCTTCCAAGGCAACCGTGGCCATGGACCCCGAAGATGAGCCCGAACCAACCATCGCATCGAGAGCGACAGTCGCAATGGAGCCCGAAGAGCAAGATGTTGCCGTCAAGGCCACCGTGGCCATGGAACCGGAACTTTCTCCTCAGCCTCCGGAAATAAAGCCCGTCCCAGAACCCAAACCAAAGGCTGTGCCGAAACCCAAGCCCAAGGTGAAAGTCAAACCATTGCCCATAATCCTGAGTATCATCGGGATTGGTGTGATCGCCGGATTGTTGGTCTGGGGTATCCCCAAGTTGACTGGCGGCGGGGGTGGTGCGGATTGCGCATCCATTGACGAGTGCGTAGGCTTAGCCGAACAGTATTGGGGTGAGAATAACCTCGAAGGTGTGCTCAGTGCTTTAGCAGAAGCTCTCGGTCAAGTGCCTGAGAGTGAACACCCACCCCACGCCCATCTTTGGTGTCAAAAAGGTGAAGCATATGTTGCATTAGAGCGTTTCGATGATGCCGTTGCCAGCTTCGAAGAGTGTCTGGGCTGGACTGAGGGCAATCCCGAGTTCGAAGATATCCGCGTTTTCGCACAAACACAGATCGATTCTCTTCCAACGGGTTCGGCAACTTGCAACACTCCTGAAGAATGCCAGGCATTGGCTGAAGGACTTCAAGGTGACGGCGATCTTGCAGGCGCACTCAATGCCATAAATACCGCCATTCATCTCGTTCCTGCAGGAGATTACCCAGCATTTCATTACATTGTCTGCTTTGAAGGGGAACTATACCAACAAGATCAAGATTGGGATGAGGCTATCCGCAGTTTTGAAACCTGCATCGAATGGACCGAAGGAGATCCTGGCTTTGAAGATGTGCGTATCTACGCCCAGGAGCAGATCGATGCTATCAATAATAGATAATCCATCATGCCGCTCGTAAATATTCTCATCGGCGGAACCCTACTGATCCTCGGGCGAAAACTTTACTGGCTCTTTGTCGGCGCTTTGGGTTTTTACGTAGCATCATCCTACGCGGCAAAAAATCTCCAGGGTATGAACGAATGGTTGATTCTGGGGATATCGCTGGGCGTAGGCATCCTTGGCGCGCTGCTGGCAATGTGGTTGCAGAACTTCGCTATTGGTCTGGCTGGCTTCTTCGGCGGCGGACAGATTGCTATCAGTCTACTGGCTTTCTTGGGGATGACTCCTCGCGATTGGGCCTGGTTCCCCTTTGTGATTGGCGGGGTGCTTGGCATGGTCTTAGTGCTATTGCTTTTTGATTGGGCTTTGATCATCCTTTCTTCATTGGGCGGGGCAGCCTTGCTAACCCAGGCATTCACTATCCCGAGACCCACCTTGCTTCTGGTATTTATCCTCCTGGCTATTTTTGGAGTTGTAATCCAGTCAAGAATGATGGAGGCTGAGGAAGAGTAGACTATCTTCTCAAAAGATATATGATCATTGGATTTCTACCATTTGATCATTCCTTTTTTTGAACCGCTCGGGAAACGGGCGGTTTTTTCATTGAAAACCTACCATGGTAAAATCGACCCCTCGCCTGAGATAAACCTTGGAGAGGCACCATGTTCACGTCTGAAAAAATCGAAGAATGGCTACAAGAAGTTGAAAAACGCCCTGGTTCTGCATCGGTCATCATCCAGTTTATCGCCAATCGCTTGAACGATCTCAGCGAGTGGAACGAGCAATTACGGGCTGAAAACATGTCACTGCGCACCAAAGAGCGTGTTGATGAGTACGAACGCCAGATCGCCCATTTGCAATACCAGCTCGATCTAATCAAGCGCCAGTTTGGGGGGAAATTGCCCCGCGCTGAAAAACATGAAACCGAAGAAATACTTGAAGATATCCAATATTTCAGTGTGCTTATATACACTGGCGATGGCCGACTGGCGCGCATCGAGATTGATCCAACTGACTTCGAAGAGGGAGACACCATCGGGGAGTTGAGAGGGTTATCATTCCCTGAAGAATCGCCTCGCCTTTTGGCAGTTCCTACAAACGAAGAACTGCTCTTTTTGTTCTCCTCTGGACGCATCGCGACAACGGCTGTAGCCGAGCTACCGAAAATAACTGCTTCCTTCAACTGGGAGACAGCACCGATTCCCAACCCACCCCTAGCGGGAGACAGCCTGGTTTGTCTGGCACCCATATCTAGTTTGGCGATGAACGATTATTTCGTCCAGACCAGCCAGCGCGGCTTTCTGAAGAAGATACGCATGGCTCTGGCTCCCTCGATCATGGAAAATCAATATATGGGTACTGGGTCAAAAATTGACTATGACTACCCCTTTGCAGTGACTCTGTGTAACAAAGATGAGAATTTTGTTTTGGTCTCAAAAGAAGGCTACTTGCGCTTCACGCCCGTTGAAGTTTCACCATACACCATCGTAGAGGCCATGCGCCTGAAACCAACTGACCGCATGATTTCAGCATTCAAAATACCGCCAGAGAAAACGCTGCTGGTTGTGACTCAAATTGGCAAGGCTATTCAGCGTACAGGTGAGGGGCTGGAACTAGTCACCGACTTGGGGCGCGTGGGGGTGGCGCTCTTTTCTAAGTCCAGGCGTGATGCCGGGGTGCGCGTGGTCGGTGCAGCCGCGGTGGCAGAATCCGATTGGGGTCTGGCACTCCACACCAACGGACAGATCAGTCTGCACTCCATTTCGCAGATCCTCGCCAACGGTACGATCCCCGTCGAAGGGGAATTATCCGCCTTCACAGCATTTTAATTAGGAGAATCCACGAAGCACACATAGTCCACTAAGGGTTAATTTTTTAGTGATCCTTGGTGTCCTTCATGGACAAAGGAATGGGCCTAAAAGTAGGACTTGATTTCGGAACATCCAACTCTGGCGTGGCGATCAGCGACGGTGCTGATGTGCGCTTGCTGCCCATCGACCCCGGCAATCCCATCCCCGAGGTGGTCAAAACCATCCTCTACATCACCCGCGATCATCGAAGCCATATCGGTCAGGAAGCCATCGAGCTGTATTACCAGCACAACGTCAACCGTGTGCGGCGCTACGAAAAGCGATTGGCGGGAGCAGTGCGCGTGATTGCCTCCGAGGTCGATTATTGGCACGATGTTTTCGTGGATGTGGACGTACTCAAACCAGGGCGCTTGCTGCAATACTTGAAGACAGCCTTGCGCAAGAGTGGTGGCCTCAGCGACATGTCAGGAACGCTGATCTTTGAGCGCTACTTCAGCGTGGGTGAGCTAATCCAATTCTATTTAGGGCATTTGAAACGCAGGTCGGAGGAGATTTTGGGTGAATCCGTCACCGGCGTGACCCTAGGACGCCCAGTAAAATTTTCCGAAGATCCCGAACTCGACCGCAAAGCTGAAGATATCTTGCGACAAGCCGCCATTGATGCAGGTTTCAAGGAAGTGGATTTCGAGCTCGAGCCCATCGCAGCGGCTTTGTTTTACGAAAAGTCGCTCGCCAAACCCCAGACGGTATTAATTTTCGATTTCGGCGGGGGCACGTTAGATATCACCGTTATGCGCCTTGGCGATCCAGGCAACAGGAAAGTTTATGCTAATGGCGGCATCGACATTGCCGGAGCAGATTTCGACCGGGCGATCATCGAAAAACGCCTGCTGCACCACTTTGGGGAAGGGATGATCCAACACATGCCTGAGATCAGCGACTTGATCGAGACCATACCTGACTGGATGGCGCTGCCCGATTTGAGCACCCCGGTGATCAACAACACACTGGAAAAAGCCATTCAACGAGGTGTTGCTCCGGTGCGATTGAAAACTCTGCAATCATTGATTTTCAACGATCTGGCATTTCCATTCTACAACCAAGTTGAAAGCGCCAAAATGATTCTCTCCGAGCAGGGTGCAACGGTGATCGAACTTCGAGGCAAGGATTTCGATCTATGGGAACCTTATACCCGAACACAGTTCGAAACGGACATTCAGGAACACTATGATCAAATTGAGAATGTGCTCCTGGAAACATTGAAAGCATCCAGCTTGGAACCGGATCAAATTGACGCCGTGGTCAAGACGGGTGGTTCTTCAAGTATTCCGATGTTTTCCGAGATGTTGGGTCAAATTTTTGGGGCAGAGAACGTCAAGGAATCGAATGCCTTCAGCAGTGTCACGGCTGGTTTAGCAATCAGGGCGAGTGAGAATTAAGACCAGCAAAAGTTTAGGGAGGGTTTAAATGATTCAAATACCACTTGAATATGGAGTAACTTATCATATCTACAACCGCGGTAACAATGGGGAAACTATTTTCTTTGAAGAGCGGAATTATTCGTATTTCATGAGTTTATATAAGAAATTGTATTGGCTAGAATGATGTCGAACACTTTACCTTGTCATTCTGAGGAGCGAAGCGACGAAGAATCCCTTTCCACGTGAACATGAACGAAACAAGGGAGATTACTACTTTAGAAGACAGCGATTTGAGAATTTATTAGAACAGATACTCTAAACATTGAGTATAATGGGGTCTATGACCGATCTATTCGATCACGCTATGAAAGAAAAGATGAAACATGAGGCGCCCTTGGCCGCGCGTATGCGCCCGCGCACGTTGGATGAATTCGAGGGGCAGGAGCATATCGTCGGTGAGGGGAAATTACTACGGCGGGCGATCGTCGCTGACCGGCTGTTCGCTTCGATCATCTTGTGGGGACCACCGGGAACGGGCAAGACCACCCTGGCCATGGTCATCGCTAATCAGACCAAATCACATTTCGAGACTCTCTCGGCCGTGCTGGATGGTAAACCCAAACTGCGCCAGGTGGTTGGCGAAGCCATCGAGCGCAGGCGTCTTTACCAAAAGAAGACCATCCTCTTCGTCGACGAAGTTCACCGCTGGAACAAAGCGCAACAAGATGCCCTGCTGCCCCATGTGGAGAACGGTACGGTTACGCTAATCGGCGCTACCACGGAGAATCCCTACTTTGAAGTCATCGGCGCCTTGGTTTCACGCTCGCGTGTCTTTCAGTTGCATGCATTGAGAGAAGAACACATTCGCTCCCTGATGCAGCGCACCTTGGGTGATGACGAGCGCGGTTATGGCGAACGAAAGATCGAGATCGACGATGATGCCTTACAGCATTTGATCTATGTTTCTGGAGGGGATGCTCGCAACGCCCTTAACGCGCTGGAATTAGCTGTCGAATCTACACCTCCTTCGACTTCCTCTTCGACAAGCTCAGCGTCCGCTCAGGGTGGCACCCAGGTTGGAAATGGAGTCATTCACATCACCCTGGAAGTCGCCCAAGATTCTATCCAGCGCCGGGCAGTACTCTATGACAAGGACGGCGACGCCCACTACGATACGATTTCAGCCTTCATCAAGTCGGTACGCGGCTCTGATCCTGACGCAGCGCTGTACTGGCTGGCAAAAATGCTCTACGCCGGAGAAGACCCGCGCTTCATTGTACGTCGGTTGCTAATCCTGGCCGGGGAGGATATCGGTTTGGCAGACCCCATGGGATTGGTGGTGGCCAATGCCGCTGCGCAAACTTTTGAGTATATCGGTATGCCCGAAGGAATTTTCCCAATTGTGGAAGCAACGCTCTATTTGGCGACCGCCCCAAAATCCAATTCAGCCACGCATTATTTCAAAGCTTTCCAATTAATTGAACGTGAAGGTGTCGGAGATGTTCCCAGCCACCTGAGAGATGCTAACCGTGACGCAGTTGCGCTGGGACACGGCAAGGGCTACAAATACGCCCACGATGGCGAGGATCATTTCATACCCCAACAATATCTACCTAATGGGTTGCTGGGCACCTATTTCTATAATCCCACTGACCAGGGATACGAAAACCAAGTTGTTGAGAGGCTTGAACGCTGGCGAGAAGCACAGCGCAAAGCATTGGGGGTCGATAAAGCGGAATCAATTCCTGACTTATCCGAAGATACCATCACCGATATCAAGCGCAAGCATAAAGCTTCTTAGTATACAGTAACCAGTGATCAGTTATCAGATTTTCTGTCCACTGGTTACTGGTTACTGATCACTGTAATGCTTGATCCAAATCAGCAATCAAATCCTCCACATCTTCGATGCCCACCGAGTAGCGGATGAGACTCTCCGGGATGCCCATAGCGGCGCGTTGTTCAGGAGATACTTCCACGTGGCTGGTGGTGCGCGGCGGACCTGCGACCGTCTCTACGGGGCCTAAGTTGGCGGCGAGATGCGCATATTTCAATTTCGGCAGGAAAGCTCGCACAGCCTCGAAATCTCCCTTCAACATGAAGCTCATCATGCCGCCAAAGCCGCGCATCTGCTTTTTGGCAATCTCGTGATGCTGGTGGGTTTCTAACCCTGGGTAGAAAACATCTTCAACTTTGGGATGCTCTTTCAAAAACCGGGCAATCTTCATAGCGCTTTGGCTTTGCCGTTCGATGCGCAGCGCTAGGGTTTTCAAGCCGCGGATCATCAAATAGGCCGCCATAGGATGCAGGGTCGCCCCGTTGATCTCGCGGTAAGCATAAGCCCCTTCAACCAAATCCTTGACGCCACAAAGTACACCACCCAAGGCGTCGGCGTGACCGCCGAGATATTTCGTGGCACTGTGGAGCACAAGATCAGCACCCAAGGCTAAGGGATTGGTGTTGATCGGCGTCGAAAAAGTGTTATCGACGATCACCGTTGCGCCAACGGCATGCCCGGCCTTGGCCAAACGGGCGATATCGACTACCTTCAATGTGGGGTTGGTGGGGGTTTCCAGATAGAGCACGGTGCAGCCCTTAGCAACTTCGGCTTCGATGGCATCGTGGTCGGTGGTGGGGCATAAACTCACATCGATATTGAGGCGCGGTAAAAAGCGCGTGAAAATTTCGTTGGTGCCCCCGTAGGTATCTTTGATCGATACGACGCGGTCCCCTGGTTTCAGCAATGAGTAGAGTGTGTTGCTGATGGCTGCCATGCCCGTCGAGAAGCTGGTGGCTGCCTCGGCCCCCTCGAGTTGACGCATCTTCTCTTCGAATACGTCTACGGTAGGGTTGGTATTACGGCTGTAGATATGCCCGGACTCTTTTCCAAGCCCGACATCATACCAGTAATCCAGATCGTCATAACCGTATGAAACGCTGTGGACAACCGGCACCTGGGTCGATCGCTGCCAGCCATCTTTTTTCTCTTCACCCGCCCAAACAGACAGCGTGCCGAATTTTGGGTTTTCTTTTGCCATAACATTTCTCCTAAAAAAATAACCACGGAGCCACGGAGATCGCTGAGTTTATTCATTGAATATTGTTGAAATTGTCAGTGCTCTCTGTGTCTCTGTGGTAAATACTAAGGGTTGTTCTTAACCACAATACTTAATCGCCGTCTCTGCTAATACATAGGCCAGGTCGATGGTCGATTGGATATCTACCCATTCCTCGGCGCTGTGCAGACCATAACCCGTAGGGCCAATGAGCACCGTTTCCATCCCGGCTTCTGCGAACAAAGCCGCATCGGTCCAGAAAGTCTGTCCCCTGTGTGGGGTTTTTTGACCTAACCGATTACCCAGCGCCCCTTCCAAGGTTTGAACAATCTTTGCATCCTCTTCGATTACAAAAGGCTCACGTCGGAAGGTGGGGTTGACAGTGGCCTTAAAGGTTTCGTCGGCAGCCGAGAGGCGGTCGACGATCTCCTGCAATTCAGCCGTGGCCTGATCTTGAGTCTCTCCGGGAGCAGTTCGACGCTCCATTTGCAGCAAGCAACTTGCAGCGTAGACACTGACCTCTTTGCCCCCTCGCAAACGAGCCGCATGAAGGGATGGCGGCCCTGTTAGCGGATGTCCCTGCCGCGTTAATAATTCCTGTTCTAATTTTTCGAGTTGACTTAAGAATCTCCCCATGCGCATGT
Source organism: uncultured Anaerolineales bacterium (assembly GCA_964419495.1). Classification (GTDB taxonomy): domain Bacteria; phylum Chloroflexota; class Anaerolineae; order Anaerolineales; family UBA11858; genus NIOZ-UU35. The sequence continues at coordinate 3,359 of CAYQQX010000090.1, read as the reverse complement.
TGGCATCGATGCCCTCAGCATAACGACTACCGTGTGCTGCCCGGCCAATGGTCTCAATGTCATACCAGATGAAACCGCGATGCGCCCGGCAGATTTGCATATCAGTAGGCTCGGTGACGATCACGGCATCGGCCGAATATGCCTCGATCAACGCCTCAGTTCCAATACTGGCGTATTCTTCATCCGCCACACCCGTGATTAGCAGGTCTCCTCCTAAAGTGACCCCAGCATCGACAAAAGCCTTCGCAACGGCCATCATCGCCGCCAGACTGGCCTTCATATCCTGCGATCCGCGGCCGTAGATGCGCCCATCTTTGATCTCCGCACCGAAGGGATCGATGGTCATACCCTCTACCCCGACAGTGTCCATATGGGCGTTCAACAGTAGCGAACGGCCACCGCCACTGCCCTTGAGCACACCCACCGTGTTGGCGCGCCTCGGCTCGATCTCGTGATAATTTGTCTCCAAGCCCATCTTTTCGAGCTCTTCGGCAACATAGGCACCCAATTCGGCTTCCCCCTTGCCATCAGGGGTAAGCGAAGGGTTGACCGAATTGATGCGTACCATTTTCTGAAGTTTTTCGATTAGGAATTGCTCATCAATTGCGTATGCTTTTTGACTCATTCATGCCTCCGTTGTGAACGATTTTAATACTTCCCATCTTGCCCCCAGCCGCCCAATCTTGGAGGGTTAGGAGGCGGCAGCAGGTAAGATGATACACTATGTCCCCATCCACAATTATGGAGTATTATATACCCATATGCCTACCATCTTGCTTATTCGCCACGGAGAAAATGAATATGTCGCCAAGGGGCGCCTGGCCGGACGCAAACCAGGCGTGCACCTCAATGAAAAGGGTGTAACACAAGCCCAAGCATTGGGGAAGGCTCTCGTCAATGCACCCGTCAAAGCTGTCTACGCCAGCCCATTGGATCGGACCATAGAGACTGCTCAACCTATCGCTGAAGCACTAGGCCGGGAAATCATTTCAGAGCCGGGTTTGTTGGAAGTAGACTTCGGCACATGGCAAGATAAAACGCTGAAGCAGTTGCGTCGCCGTAAATTATGGAGGACGGTGCAGAACAGCCCATCGCTGACACGTTTCCCAGAAGGCGAGACTTTCGCTGACGCCCAGCAGCGCATTGTTGGCGCGATCGAAAAGTTGAGTGAAAAACACAAAGCCCAAGATTTAATTGTCTGCGTCTCTCACAGCGATATCATTAAGCTGGCCATTGCCTACTATTTGGGATTGCATATCGACCTCTTCCAACGTCTAATGATCACACCGGCGTCCATCTCAACCTTGCATATTGGCGAAGGTTGGGCACGGGTGATCAACTACAACCATGGCATCAACTTTGACTTTCCCGAACGTGATTCCGAACCCAAACCGAAGCGGAAGTCAAAGAAGTGACTCTGGTATACTAAAAATACAATCAATTTATCGCTGCGACTTTGCGTCTCTGCGTTAAATAATTTTACAAATCGGAATTGAACATGCCCCAAGAAGAATACAACCTACAACCCGTAGATCACATCACTACCGACGCTATCGGTCCGGCCGGGCAGCGCGTTTTCTATATTCAGGCTCAGAAAGGCCACCAAACCGTCACCTTGATCGCCGAGAAATTTCAGGTGCAGTCACTGGCTGTGGGTGTCGAACGCTTTTTGGCAGAGATTGCCGACAAATATCCTGAACTCCCAGCTGCATCTCCCGATTACATTGAAGATGCCATGCACATCCACCCACCGGTGGATCCTGTATTCCGCATTGCCAATATTGGACTGGGATTCAACATCGACGAAGATTTGATCGTCCTGGTCATCCATGAGCTAATCCCCGAGCTAGAATTAGATCAGGATGATGATATCTTTATCGATATTGATGATGATTTGGATGAACCCGAGGAGCCTGAAATTGTCCCCAGCGTAGCCCGCTTTTGGTGCACTCGCTCCCAATTAATGGCGCTTGGGCATTGGGGCATCGAAGTCGCATCTCGAGGGCGCCCCCTTTGTCCCCAATGCGGAGAGCCCGAAGACCCAGAAGGTCACTTCTGCGTCAAGAAGAACGGCGGACACCGTCGCAATTAGCTAACCTATATTGGCATAAGATACCCATTGACTAAAGAACAAAACACGCTTTCATTTGATAAAGTCCTCGCGGCTCTCCAGCGCGGGGACTTATCCCTTGAGGGAGAATTCGCCCACGGCTACAACTACACCTTCCTGATCCAGGTCAAACATCAGGAAGAATCATTGCGGGCGGTATACAAACCTCAGGAGGGCGAACAGCCCCTCTGGGATTTCCCCGACGATACCCTGGCACACCGCGAAGCCTCGGCTTATCTGGTCAGTCAGGCGCTGGGTTGGAATTTCGTACCCCCGACTGTATTCCGAGAAGACGGACCCTACGGCCCGGGTTCCGTGCAGTTCTTCATCGATCACAACCCCAATTATCACTACTTCAATTTAAAGGACGAAGATTTCCAACGCCTGCCGTCTGTGGTGCTGTTTGACCTGTTGATTAACAATGCCGACCGTAAAGGCAGCCATCTGATCTTCGGGCCAGAGGGGGAACTGTGGTTGATCGATCACGGGCTGTGCTTCAATGTGCATGAAAAATTGAGAACCGTGATCTGGGATTTCGCTGGTCAGTCAATTCCACAAAACCTTCGAGATGATCTGATCCAATTCAAGGAGAATCTCAGCCCTACCTCTGAGTGGGTTGCCGCTTTGAGCGAGCATCTTGCCCCCGAGGAGATCTCTGCCCTCCAAACCCGCGCAGAACAGTTGATCAAGATGGAGTTCTTCCCTTACCCACCCCAAGATCGAAGAGCTTATCCCTTTCCTCCCCTATGACCACGATTGAATCGGTAAACCTAAACGCTGCCCTGGCAGGAGATCAACATGCTTTCGGTCAGGTTGTAGAACCCTATCGCAAGGAATTAACCGCGCATTGTTATCGCCTCACCAGCTCGATGCAAGATGCCGAGGATATGGTGCAGGAAACGCTGCTGCGAGCCTGGCGAAAACGGAGTTCGTATGCCGGTCGAGCAACTTTTCGCGCCTGGCTTTACAAAATCGCCACCATCAGTCACTTTTTGCAAGCGGGTTTATTCGAGAAATTTGATTTACCAGAAACGACAAGTCCCCAGGGTTAGCCGGGGACTCATCAAGCTATCAATATTAATTTAGCCTTCGTTGAGAGCCTTGGCTTCGCTGTATCCATCATAAGAGAAGAAGATTTTCATGAAGAATACCGTACCAAACATGATGGGGCACAGGCTGGGGGCAGCAGTTTGACCCTGGAACTCGATCCAGGTCAATACCAATGCACCGATCGTTAGGCCGATTCCGA
>CAYQQX010000089.1:0-18053 GCA_964419495.1 uncultured Anaerolineales bacterium | reverse complement strand
GCAATTAATGGGAGAAGTATCAGGATTTGTATTCCAGGCCAAAAATGAAGCAACCGTTTATTGGGCAGGTGATACTATTTGGTGTGATGAAGTAGCTAAGGTGATTGATCAATATCAACCAGATATCATTATTACACATTCATGTGGAGCAGTATGGGACAAAAACGTACTAATCCTAATGGATGCCGCGCAGACGGTAGCTTTATGCAAAGCAGCGCCAAATAGTGTTGTGATTGCAACGCATATGGATGCATTGGATCACGCAACGGTTACGCGTGATGAATTAAGAGCATATGCTGATGCGCATGGTATTCAATCTAAACAGCTATTGATCCCTTCAGATGGAGAAATTCTTGATTTTTGAAAGAAAGCCTGAGCCAAAATAATAATTCTCCACGAAATGAATCCTTGTAAATATTAGGAGATTTCTCTTGATGAACACAATTCAGTCCGATCATTTTGTAGAGGCTTTGCTTATACTACTCGATGAAACTTTCGATGACGTGCACAGCCTCTATCTAGACAAGGGCACAGCGCTGTTTGAAACTCTGGCAAGCATTACAGCAGATGAAGCCTCCGTTCCAGTGGGTGGCAAATGTGCAACCTTGGCAGCACAAGTCAAACATGTGGCTTTCTTCATGGATGTGCTTGAGAAAGCTGTTCGCGAAAATAATTTCGCCCCGGCAGATTGGGGCGAAATATGGCGTACCGTTAGCAGTGTCACGCCAGAAGAATGGGGTTCGATTCAGATTGAACTACGTGCCAGTTACAACCGAATTCAAGAATTGGTCAAAACCACTCCAGCCTGGCCCAGCGAAAGAGAAATAGCGGGAGCCATCGGCGTTGTTGCCCATACCGCCTATCATCTCGGTGAGATTCGCCAGGCATTGTGTATTATCCGGAAATAATGGCTACCCTTAGTCGAAACTTTCGGGTCGGGTTTTTGCTCTTCACATAGTGTGGAGTGGTGAAAAAGCTGGTGTTTTACATAATCCAATGCTATAAGTGTCATTCTGAACGCAGCGTCGCCGTAGGCGTGCAGAGCAAGCGGAGTGAAGCATGCCCTGAGCATGTCGAAGGGAATCCCTGAAACCGGGTGATTAGCAAGCAAAGTCAGATACCCGGGATTCCTCGCTACACTCGGATTGACCATCTTCGACAAACGAAGGCGATAACTAAGTTTTTATCGTTTGAGCCGCTTCTGGGCCCTTTACCGAATATTGATTTAACTAATTGATGTTACGCAAGCCAAGAAAATCTCCCTGGAAATAGGGGGTGGGGGCTTCTGCCCCCGACCCCCCTATTTCCAGGGAAACCTCGCTACGTGTGCGTAACATGAGTTAACTAATATTAATTGGGTTATTGTTGGAGGGGAATCTGGTCCAAGATCTAGACCAATAAAAGAGGAAAGGGTGCTAGAAATTCGTGATCAGTGCACAAGATCTCAGGTCCCATTTTTCTTCAAACAATGGGGGGGATTCAGAAAGAAGCAAAATGGAAGGTTATTGCATGGGCAGACTTGGGATGAAATGCCCGAATTTGCACTTGCATAACCATGCAGTCAATTTCATAAACAGAAAGAGGAAGCCATGTATTGGCTTCCTCTTTCTGTCTTTGCTAGAAAATCAAACTAGTCTAATGCGCCGTAACCGGGGCCTGATTCGAAGAAATCGTAGTTGGGTTGAATATCCTCGGTCAGGTCGACTTCCTCACCGGCTTCCAGTTCTTTGACGGTTTCCAGGACGACCGGGTCACCATGATGGTTGGTAGCTTCGTAGTGACCGCTTAATCCGACTTTGCTGATGAATTCGCCGCCGGTTGCTGTATAAGGATCAGGAACTTCATCTTCGGGGAAGATGGCTTCGAAGGGGCACTCGGGTACGCAAGCGCCGCAGTCGATGCAGGTGTCGGGGTCAATATAGATCCAGGGCCATTCCTCTTCGGGTTTGCCCGGAACCATGCACTCAACCGGGCATACCTCAATGCATCCGAGATCGCGCAGACAAAGGCTGGTAGTAATATAGGTCATAGCTTTTCCTCCAAAGTCAGGGCTAATAAGTAATAAGAGTTATTTGGTATTTTACCTTAACTTTATGCCTTGTCGCAAACTTGACTCAAATTACTTATCATTGCGAGCCGTCGCGGCGGCGACACTTGAACCAGCGGTGCCAAGTGCAGGTGGGAAATCTCATACTTATGAAGGGGATTGCTTCACTTCGCTCGCAATGACAGTTCGGATTGGCAACTTGATGCCCACTCATCTTTCTGATATAACTCCTGTATGAAACCACGAATGCTATTAGCCTGGATACTGGTTGGCCTGGGAGTGCTTTTCCTGCTCAGCGGATTGATTGTGACCACGGTTGCGACAGTTTCGAGTAGCGGGAATTTGCCACAAGCCGAAGCGGTTCCCGCCTCGATGTGGGTAGAGTTTGCCAACCGCATCATGGATTTCACCCTCGAACTTCTGGCCATGGAGTGGACTCCCACCCGAGTGGGCATCTTCTTCATCGTTGTAGGGATGGTGCTGGAGGGCGTTGGCGTTTACACGCTGATCACCGCGACTAATTAACTTTTCCCTTGAAATACAAAAGATGGGCTGACGAGTTGCAATCGCAATCCGTCAGCCCATCTTTTGTTAAGCACAACGCTGGCTTTAGCCAGCGTTGTGCCTTACTCCTTCACAGCTTCAATAATCTCCGCAGCCAGGTCGTAGCGGCTGAAGGGCGGCATGATATAAATTCCTTGGGCCCAGGCTTTCATCTTTTGAATATCCTCGACAGCGATGCGCACGCCTTCTTGCGGCGCGTTTTCTCCGGCGGCGTCTAAACGCTCAAATGTCTCATCGGGGATGATGATCCCGGGCACTTCGTTATGTAAGAAGGACGCGTGCCGTGTGCCATAAAGGGGAAGTACACCCGCCAGGATGGGGATCTCTAGGGGGCCGAATTCACCTTCATACAGTTTGAGAAACTCCAGCGCTTTTTCCGGTTGATAGATCGGTTGGGTGAGAGCAAAGTCGGCGCCATTGTCGAGTTTTCGCCGCAGCACTTTGATTTCTCGCTCAGGGTTGGATGGCAGCAAATTGAGCGCGCAACCCACGAAGAAGGCTGTCGGCTGCCCAATGTCGGAACCGGCGTGATCCAGGCCGGTGTTGAATCGCTGTTTGATGAGTTTGATCAGCCCCGAGGGTGCCAGGTCATAATCATCCATGGCATCGGGATAATCCCCAATCGACGTTGGGTCTCCCATCACCACAAAGACATTGCGGATATCTAAGGCGTGCGCGGCCAGTAAATCGCCCTGCAATTTCAGTAGATTGCGGCCGCGGGTGGGGAAGTGCAGCGTGGTCTCGACGTCGACGTTGCGTTGAATTAAATTGCACACCGCCCAGGGACTCATACGCATGCGCGCCATGGGGCTGTCGGCGACGTTAATCACATCGGCACCGGCCTCGGCCAGCAAACTGGCACCGGCCAAGATCTTGTGCGCTGAGAGGCCGCGCGGCGGGTCCATCTCCACACTGATGGCAAATTGGCCGTTCTTTAGCTTTTTGGCAAGCTGCGTGTCTTCCTTAGGAGCAAAATCAGTTTGTACAACCTCTTGTGTGAATGACACATCCTGAATTGAAAATTCTTCAGGAAGGCTCTTAATCTTGGTTTGCATGGCAGCGATGTGTTCGGGGGTAGTCCCACAGCAGCCGCCGATCATCTTGACCCCTAGCGCAGCAAAGGCTTCGAGATATTCACCAAAATAATCTGGGCTGGCGGAGTACATCACACGTCCCCCAATATGTTCTGGCCAGCCAGCATTGGGCTTGGTGGCGAACCGCGCCTCGGGAACAGCCGCCCGCATCTCTTCCAGGATCCTCTTCAACTGCGCCGGACCACCCGAGCAATTGGCACCGATCACATCCGCGCCGGTCCCATGCAGTGTATGGGCGACCTTAGTGGGTGTATCCCCCAAAATGGTACGATCATCGCGGGTGAAGGTCACCGTGGCAACAATGGGCAGGGTACAAAATTCCTTCGCCGCCGCAACAGCTTCGCGGATTTCATATAAATCGCTGAAAGTTTCAATAACCAAGAAATCAATCCCCGCCGCGCAAAGAGCAGAAATCTGTTCAGTATAGATCTCCCTAGCATCCTCAGGTTGCACGCGTCCGTAAGGGGCAAGACGCACCCCCAGGGGTCCCACATCCCCGGCTACGAGTACATTTTTGAAGGAGCCATCGATTACACGCCGCGCCAACTCAACCCCAGCGCGGTTGATTTCGGCGACCTTGTCTTCCAACCCATGCTCGCTGAGTTTGTAGCGATTAGCCCCAAAGGTGTTGCTGAAAATGACCTGAGCACCCGCCTCAATATACGCCCTGTGGATCTCCCCGACGATAGCGGGATCGGTTAGATTAAGTGCATCGAAACACTGATCGAAACCAACGCCATGGCCATGCAGCATTGTCCCCATGGCTCCATCAGCAAGCAATGGTCTTGGAGTTGATTCAAGCAGTTCGATGAATTTGGATTCTGAGTCGGCCATGATTTGTGTCTCCTATGGCGTACCAATAAAAAAACCTCTCAGGTGAGAGGCACGAGTTGGTATGGTGACTCTCATCTTTCAGGCGTACTGAATTTTTTACTAGTTGTTCTGACAATTGCAAACCGCCTCGGAATGAATTCCAGGGCTAAAATAAAGCACCGGATGAATCCGGTTTGCCCGATTTATCGGGCGTTGTTCGGTAGTATGGGGAATTCATTCCCGTGCGTGCCCGACGCGGATTGCAGTAACCTACAAAACACCTGCCGGAATTGGCACCGGGTTTAGTGGATAGTACTGTCCACTGACCACTATCCACTGATCACTAAATCGGTTGCCGAGGTTTTTCAGGGCCGGTCCCTCCGCCTCTCTAGATGAATTGTGTTGTAACTATAGGGCGAAAGTTTACCAAATAGGCACGAAATCTGTCAAACTGTCCCAGCTTGGCGGCCTTGTTCGATGTTTCTCACCGAAGAATTGACCAACCCAAAGATCCCCATCAGCAAGGTGACAAATCCACCAATGATGAACCAGATTTGAATGCCGAAACGATCCGAAAGCGGACCTGCTAAGACCAATCCAAAGGGGCTCATCGCGGTCGCCAGGCTTCCTGTAAGTGAGCAGACGCGACCCTGCATACCCGGATCAATGGTAGTCTGCATGATACCCCCCATCGAGCCATTGGCCATAGGCAACATTCAATGGACCAATGAAAGGTGAGAGAAATATCCCTGGCGCAGACCTACCATACTAACTGTTGCCAGTACGGTTGCTGAGCCAGTCTCAACTGTCAGGTACCAGATCAGAGCGAATTGCACCAGTTGGCTGCCAAGCAGTGAGAAGGCCTGGCCGGTCCATATGGTAAAGAAAGGTGCTTTCCAATTTGCAAGTTGTTCTTTGTTCGCTGAATTAGTCATTGGGTGGATTCCAATTGATTGTTGAGTGGCATAAAGGTTTATTGAATTCGGTCTGCCAAAGCATCCTTTACGGCTTGTGGAGCGCGAAATATACATCTTACTTTGATGGATTCGATAGTTTTGTACCCAAAAACCATCACATAAGGCTTTCATCAAAAAAGGAAACCAGTTTTTGACTATATTTTTCTGGGTAGAGTTTGAATCCTTCCCCATGAAGGGCTTCGGGAATTTCCCAAATGTCTTTTGACTCTTGTGCTGCTTTAAAGATGCGTCCACCCCACTGTCGCTCTTTGCCTTTACCCGTTGAGATTATGAGTATCGGTCGAGGTGTGATTTTTCTTACAGATTCCAAAACGCCTGTTGGCGCGTTCATCCCTGTCATCCATTCGGTTAATTTGATGGTAACGAAATTCAATCCCAAGATGACCCAACTCAAAGGATTGTTAGAACTATCCCCATAATCATCCATACTTGCCGGGCTGGGACTGTCCACTGCGACACAACGAATATCTTGTCACTGGGCAGCGGTGCGAAGCGCAATTTGACCGCCCATTGAAAAACCGAAGACGCCGATCTTTTTAGCATCAATATCCTCGTGGCTTTGAATATGTTCAATTGCATCGAGTAGATCTTCGGTTTCAGACCACCCTAGGGTGCTGGTATCTCCCTGGCTGTTTCCGTGCGCGCGTAGATCCATGAGTAAAACGTTATATCCTTGGTTATGCAGCGCGATGGCCTGAGGAAGTACATTCATCCCCTCAGTTTCAGCCCCATGCAGCATGATAACAACTGCTTGGTTTTTTCCGGGAATGAAATGGCCCGATAGGCTTAGCCCATTCTGATTTGTGAAAGTGATTTCCTCCATGTCGGGGACTGATGTAGGATCGATTCTGGGAAAACGGCAGGAATTCGTGCGCGGGCTTTCTTGAGTCAGCGGCCAGCGCACATAACAAAAAGGAACGGGGTTAATTGCCCTGGGGTGAACCAGACGGAACACTCTCAAGGTAATTATTCCCAAAATATATAGTGGCACCGCCCAAATCAGGTGGTACAGGGAATTCACAACGAAAACGATCAAAATAGCGAAACCCACCCAGACAGAGAGGGCCACAAACCAATTCCTGATTAGTCGCCAATCATGTTTTTTTGGCATGGATTTGTTCCATATTAGCTCTAGGGTTTAGGGTGATTGCTGAAGAAATCCCAAATCATTTCTGTGGCATTCAAGTTTTCGGTGGTTCCCGGCGCGCCTTCATAAATTGCAGAACCAGGCCAAATGTGTCCACCCCCAACGACGGTGTAGAGTGTCACTGCCACCCCCTCGGGGCAGGATTCCCAGATTTCAACTGTGATGTCATCAAAGGGCTGGCTTGTGCTAGATGTTGGATTGCACCCATTGCGTTCAGCCCACTCGCCAGCCCAACCAGGAGTGCTGTATCCTCCACCTGAGTAAGCCACTGCCGTATCCGCATCACCGTGGATGGCGATCATTGAAACAGAAGACGTTATTTCACATGGTGCCCAGAAAACATAAGCCCCAGCGACCGGGGCAATTGCTGCGAAGGTGTCTGGCATGAGGCATCCCAGGCTGTGTACCAGCCCACCGCCATTGGAAAAACCTGTGGCATAGATGCGTTTAGGGTCGATGGTCAATTTTTCGTGCAAATCTTCAATTATGGCTTGTGTGAATTCAACGTCGAGGCTTCTCGTTGGACCGTCAGCCAAAAACCAGGAGTTGGCATTGGCAGGAAGCGCTTGCGGGTATACCACGACAAATCCTTTTGCTTCAGCGCTCTCGTTCATATCGCTGACAATGGCTTGCTGCTGGAAGGTAGAACCAGCCCCATGGAAGTTGAGCACCAACGAGGTCGGCGTGCCATGCTGATAGCTCTCGGGGACGAAGATTGCAAACCAGCGCGTCTCCCCACCAGATTGGATTGTCTCTAGATATTGGCCTGGTTGATCAAAATAGGGTACTGCAGTGGGTGCTGGGGAGTGAGTCGGTTGGGGAGTATGTGTTGGAATGGAAGTGTTTGTAGGAGTCGGATTATCAGATGCGGTATTGCAAGATGTTAGCATCAGCACCATCAAGATGATAATAACGACCCACTTGGGAAAGGTGATATTCATTGTATTAATAGGTTATTTTTCGACGGATAGGGCTTGATCGAAAAATTCAACAATCCGTCTTTGATATGCTTTGGGATCACGAAAATAGGCCTCGGCGTGACGGGCTTTGGGCACGATCCACAAATCTTTGGGTTCAGCGGCAGCATCATAAAACAATTGCGAGAAATGCATCTCTTTTTTGCCCCCGCCCGAAATCAACAATACGGGTCGAGAAGAAATATCAGCGATGGTTGCCAAAATTCCATCCTGAGGTTGCGCCCCGTTCATGAAGGTCAGCAACTGATAGAAAAGCCAGTTGAAGGGCAAATTGATCCATCGCAGCAGGGATTGGGGTCGACCACCGTGATCTTTCAGCCCGGCCGGGCTGGTTCCTTCGGCCACAACGGCGCGCAGATCATCTTCCCTTGCAGCTGCCAGCAGAACTGCTTGCCCACCCATAGATAAACCTAAAGCGCCGATCTGTTCGGGATTAACATCTGCTCTGGTTTTGAGATAATCGACCGCCCCCAATAGATCTTCAACTTCGCGCCAGCCAGCCGTGCAGATATCACCTTCACTGCTTCCATGAGCACGCTGGTCGTACATGAGGACACTATACCCTCTCGATACCAATGCTGAGGCATGGTAGATCATCGAAATTCCTTTGCCACCATGACCGTGCACCAATATGATCGTCCCTTTGGAATTGCCTGGTAAATACCAACCAAAGAGCGAGAGCCCATCACGGCTGGGGAACTCGACTGTTTCATACGCCATCCCTGCGTTTGTGGGAGTCACGCGCCGCATGGCAAAACGGCCACCAGGGTGGGTGGTTCGATAAGCGTAGAAAATGCTGGCGCTGATCAGATAGATAGGATAGGCTAACAGTAAATAGACAAACAGCGGCCAGGGCCTGCGCGCCGCGCCTAATGCGATTATTAATAAAGTGATCCACATAGTGAAGTGGATCAACCAATTGCGATAAAAGCGCCAACTGCGCTCACGAATACGAAGCGATGACATGGAATTTCAACCTCCAAAAGTGTTGAGCAAGATACAATCACTACTATTAGATCACCATTGAGTCACACGCCAGAGGCGGGCCTTCGGCCGAACACAGAAATTTCTTTTGTAAATTCACTGAGAATTTCTCCGCTTTTTTCTAATAATCACTCCGTGAACTCAGTGTCTCCGTGGTTTTAGGTAGAATCAAGGATTTACATCAACAATACTGAGCGACAATTATAAACGTTCATTCCATTTCTAGTGTTGCAGATACCACCCTCTCGTCGTATACTTTTTCTCTATGGTGCAGCCATCCCTATTTCCTCCCAACGCCTGGACTGTGACCGAAGTCAACCGTTATGTGCGTGATCTACTGGAAAGCGATCACAATCTTGGCGATCTTTGGGTACAGGGTGAAATCTCTAATTTCTCCCGGCCTCGTTCCGGGCATCTTTATTTCACGGTAAAGGATGAGCAGGCTACATTACGCTGTGTGATGTGGCGCAACGCAGCCCAAAGGTTGACTTATCTCCCCAAAGATGGAGATTCGGTCGAGGTGCATGGCAGTGTCAGTGTTTATGAGGCAGGTGGGCAGTATCAGCTTTATGCCGATTCAATAAAGCCTCTTGGTGAGGGTGCTCTTTTTCAGGAATTCACCCGCCTGAAGGCCAAACTGGAAGCGGAAGGTCTTTTCGATGAAGAGCGAAAACGAAAATTTCCGCGCTGGCCCAAACGAATTGGTATTGTGACTTCACCAACAGGGTCTGCCCTGCGCGATATGCTCAATACACTGCACAGGCGTTATCCCTTGGTGGAAGTGATCATCGCTCCATCTTCGGTTCAGGGCAGAGATGCGCCCGCGGGGATTATAGCTGGTCTGCGTAACCTCAACCGGGTTGCTGCTCCCGATGTGATTCTGCTCGCCCGCGGCGGCGGCTCTCTTGAAGATCTTTGGGCTTTCAATGATGAAGGTGTCGCTCATGCTATTGTTGAATCAGAACCCCCTGTGATCACTGGAGTGGGTCATGAAACAGACTTCACCATCGCCGACTTCGTCGCTGATCTGCGCGCCCCCACTCCCACAGCCGCCGCAGAATTAGCCACGCCCAACCGCAGTGATTTGCTTATCGAACTGGGCGAAACAAGCCAGCGATTGACCCAGATTGTTCATGCCGAAATTAACGAGCACCGTTGGCGACTCAACGACCTTTTTGGTGGGTTGAAGAGGCTTTCACCCAAAGCACGTATTCAGGGCGACCGTCAGCGGTTAGATGAATTATCCTATCGCCTTTCGAATTCTCTATCCCATTTCTATGAAATGCAGCGAGCACACCTAAATACGGCTGAACAACGTCTCAATGATCTCAATCCCGAGACGGTGTTGTCTCGTGGCTATGCCATCGTAACAGAGATCGATGGGCGCAATGTTCGCTCCGTAAAGCAAGTAAAAACGGGCGATTCGTTAAATGTGCGCCTCAGCGATGGTGAGTTTAATGTAGAAGTAACAGATACATGACGGCTGATGGCAGACCGCTGTCTGCGGTCTGTGGTCTGCGGTCACAGAGTATTCTATGACTGAAGAAAATCAAAATATCCAAACCCTGATAGAAGAACTCAACAACCAGCTTCTCGAGGAGTCTGCTGCACTCGCAGCGCGAGCATTCAACCTGGGATGCGTGCTAAGTGGTCTGGTTGTTGGTGTTGTGGTCACAGTTACATGGCTGCTAACCCATTGGCTTACGGCGTTTGTAGCATTAGTGATGATTGCGCTCGTCGCCGTTGGCGTCTCTTCATTGTTAGCATTGCGAGCACGCTACAACAACATGATCCGTATTTACCAGGATAGTATCGTGCCACAAATCCAATCTGCGATCACTGACCACCAAATCGATGCTGTCGAATGGGGGACTCTAGTGAATGAAACCCTGCCTGATGATGCATCCTTGAAATTGATGATGGATAAATTCCCTTTAGAAGGAAATTCCCATGAGTAAAAAAGCTACCCCCGTCGAAGAACTGAGTTATGAAGATGCCTTTACTGAATTAGAGGGCATAATAAACACGCTTGAAGCAGACGAACAAACGCTGGATGAAATCTTGGCCAAATTTGAGCGCGGCCAGGCGCTTGCCCGATATTGTGCGCAGCTTTTGGATAAGGCGGAGTTGAAAACCAAGCAGCTTTTTGGAGATGAAATCACAGATTTCGAGATAAGCGAATGACGCTAGCACCACTTTTACAAAACTACATCTTTTGGGCCGCCATGACCGGCTGGATATTGGCTCAGATCTTGAAACCACCTATTGGCTATCTGCGCACGCGCCAATGGGATTGGGCCTTACTCTTGCGCGCAGGGGGAATGCCCAGCTCGCATTCGGCGTTAGTCGCGGCGACTGCTCATGGGGTTGGTATGTTCGAGGGGTTTGGTACGGCGTTGTTTGCTATAGCGGTGACTTTGGCCATTGTGGTTATTTATGATGCCACGGGCATCCGCCGTCAAGCCGGTAAACACGCCGTTTGGATCAATGCAATCATCAAAGATTTGCGCGAGGGCCACCCTCCTACCCACGAGACCCAAGAACAGTTGAAAGAAGTATTAGGTCATACCCCTGCTGAAGCGCTGGCGGGAACCTTGTTGGGAATTGCCATAGCGCAAACCTTTTGGTTTGTTTGGGGATAATTAAAATAAACCCCGCAATTTGATGCGGGGTATCATTTCACAGAAATCTGGCGATGCAGAACCCTGAGGCGTTTACTGGGTTGAGATTTGCTCCAGCACCAGCCTTACTAATCGCACAAGTTTCTTTCCTGCGACTTGCGCCATGGCTAATACTTCTTCATGGCTGTCCGTTGGCTGATCTGGGCCGCCCGTGGCAATATTCGTGATGGCCGAGAAGCCTAGGATCCTCATCCCGGCGTGATTGGCAGCCGTTACTTCGGGCACGGTGGACATCCCAACCGCGTCCCCGCCGATGATGCGGAGAAAGCGCCGTTCAGCCGGGGTCTCATATGTTGGGCCAGACCATGCCGTGTAGACACCTTGCTGTAGAGTAATGTTTTCTCTTTCAGTAATTTTCAAGGCCAACGTTCGCAGTTCCGCGTCATAGGTGTGAGTCATGTCAGGGAAGCGCGGACCGAAATCATCAAGATTGGGGCCAATCAGGGCGTTATCGCCTTGCATGTTGATGTGATCGGTGATCAGCATGACATCGCCCGGGCGAAAGTCTGGGTTCAACCCCCCCGCAGCGTTGGTTACTATTAACGTAGATGCCCCCAGAGAGCGCATCACGCGCAAAGGGAAGATCACCGCCGACATGGGATGACCTTCATAGTAATGCAGGCGTCCCTGCATCACTACAACCTTTTTCCCAAGCAGCGTCCCCAGAATCAATTTTCTAGCGTGCCCCTGTACAGTAGACTGGGAAAAACCGGGGATTTCACTGTATGGGAATGTGGCATCCACCTGAACTTCTTCTGCCAAAGCGCCCAGGCCAGACCCAAGAATAATGGCAATGTCGGGCCTAATTTGGGTTTTGGATTGAATGTAATCACGGGCGGCAAGTATCTTTTCCATCTTGTTTACCTTTCTGATATTGATATCAATTTTCTGCGTATGAATAGTAGAAGATCCCCCACTTCACTTACTCTTAGCATGATCATCATTATTCCATAGATAACACCCCCAACGGCAATCCCTAAGCCTCCGACCAGCCATGCGGAGCGCGACCCAAAATAACCCAACCAGACCCACAAACTCAGTCCCATAATGGTTCCAGCGACGATTCCTTTCAGCATGCCCCGAAGGATGTTTCGGCCTTCTAATCCGCCCAAACGCCGACGCATCAGCACGATTAAGGCAATGGTTTCCAGTGCTGTAGCCAATGAGTTGGCCAGCGCCAGACCACCATGTGGCATCCAACCGATTTGCCTGAACAGCGCGGCAAAAGCGAAACTGAAAACCACGTTCAGGCTCATGGCAATCACTCCCACAATAACTGGGGTCTTAGTGTCATGCAAGGCGTAAAAAGCGCGTGAGAGCACTTCCATCACCGAATGCCCTACCAAACCTGCCGCGTACCAGAGCAGCGCCCAGGCTACCAACTCGGTTGAGCGCTCGGTGAACTCTCCCCTTTGATAAAGTAAAGTGATAATTGGTTCGCGCAGCAAGATTAACCCAATTGAAGCGGGGATCGAGAGCAGCAGCACGCCTCGCAAACTGGCGGCCAGGGAAGCGCGTACTTCATCAAGTTTGCCACGCGCGTATTGGGCTGCCAATGTTGGCATAGCGGCTGTTGCAATGGATTGCGCAATGGCCGCTTGCGGCATCAGCATCAGGATGAAGGCAAAGGTCACGCCGGTGACGCTCCCTTCTTGCATCTCCGATGCCAGGCGGATATTAACCCAGAAATTGAGCTGCACCACAGCCACGCCCAGCAATCGAGGCCCCATCAGGCGCACCACTTCTCGTACAGGAGCCAACTTCAGTCCTAGTGTCAGGGAAAAAGATCCACCTTGTTTGAGTAAAGTGGGAATCTGTAGAAGCAAGTGTGCTGCAGCCCCGAGCACAACACCCCAAGCCAAGCCGTCGATCCCCATGCGTGGAGCCAGCACTGTTACCCCAAAGATCATACCAATTTGGTACATCGATGGGGCCAGGGCTGGGACAAAGAAAACCTGATGCGAATTTAGAATTCCCATCACCAAACCGCTCAAACCAAAGATCGCAGCTGAAGGCAGCATCAACCTTACTAGATAGATGGCCAGGGCTTCCTGAGCTGGGTTCTCAGCGAATCCGGGAGCTAATATATAGCGCACTACTTGGGGTGCAAAGATTGCGATCAGAATGCTCAGAGCAATTAAAATGATTACCATCCAATTTGCTACAGCTGAGGCCAACTGCCATGCCTGGCGTTTTTTCTCTTTGGTTAGCAATTCTGTAAAAGTGGGAATAAAGGCTGACCCCAAGGCCCCGCCGGCGACCAGGTTGAAGAGTGTTTCAGCTACTCGATTGGCAGCATTGAAGGCATCCATATTCGGGCTGGTACCAAAAGCATCCGCAACAAGAATTTGCCGCACTAATCCAGCCAGTTGACTGAATACAAAGGCTGACATTACCAATCCAGCAGCGCGAGCGATTTGTCGACCAGCGGAGGGGGTTTCTGAATTCATGGGCGGGATTATAACAGAGACAGGAGACGGAGGACGGGAGACCGGATTCAATGTACGTGTAATTGGTAACTCCGTCTTCCGTCATCGGTCCCCCGTCCTTTAATGCTATAATCGCGCCGGTTTGTCTGAAATTGAAGAATAAGGTGCATCTATGTTAAAACGTATCATCCGCGCGGTTGGCGGAGATCCTCATTCAAAAATAATCGAAGAATTTACCCAAGTCGCCGATCAGATCAATGCTCTTGAAGAGCAATTTGAATCGCTCAGCACAGATGAATTAGCTGCAAAAACTAGTGAGTTTCGTCTGCGTTTGGTAAAAGGCGAGAGCTTGGACGATATCCTACCCGAAGCTTTTGCAATTGTGCGAGAGGCCAGTAAGAATACCATCGGTCAGCGCCATTATGATGTGCAGTTGATTGGCGGAATTGCCATGCACAATGCCATTGTAGCGGAAATGCGCACTGGTGAAGGCAAAACCCTGACCGCCACATTACCCATTTATTTGAATGCTTTGAGCCTGAATCCGGCCTGGGAAACAGAGGCACGCCAAACCTGGGGTGAAAATCCTGAGGAATGGGATTTCTCTCCGATCAATGGAATCCCTGTGGGTGGCGGAGTCCACCTCATTACTGTCAACGATTATCTTGCCAGACGTGACGCGCGTTGGATGGCCCCCATCTATACCATGTTGGGATTGAGCATTGGTGTGCTTCAGATGGCTTCCCGCACAGAACATGGCCAAAAGGCCTTCATGGTGGATTTGGAGAAGTCATCCCCCCACGAGGATCAACACCAACTTCAGATGGTGCTGCGCCGTGAGGCCTATGCCGCTGATATCACCTATGGTACCAATAATGAATTTGGCTTCGATTATCTACGCGATAACATGAAAATGACCCTGGCTGAACGGGTTCAGCGGGGACACCACTTTGCCATCATTGACGAGGTGGATAACGTACTCATCGATGAGGCGCGTACTCCTTTGATCATCTCAGGGCCTTCTCATGAAGATAGCGCCAATTACACGCGCATGGCGCGGGTGGTCAAGCAACTCAAACCCGAAGATTATGAGATCAATGAGCGCAACCGAAATATCTCCCTGACGGAGATAGGTGAAACTCACGTTGAGCAGGTGTTGGGTATGGCCTTGCGTGATCCTGAGCGTCCTGAGGATATTACCCCCGAGCAGGCGCAGTTGTTGGGTTATCTGCAGCAAGCTTTGAATGCCGAGTATATTTACCGTCGCAACAAAGATTACGTTGTCCAGGGGCGTAAGGTGATCATCGTCGATCACTTCACGGGACGGCTGATGCCTGGTCGGCGCTGGTCAGACGGATTGCATCAAGCGGTGGAGGCCAAAGAGGGCGTGCCCATCGAAAGCGAGAATGTCACTTACGCCACAATCACCATTCAGAATTACTTCCGCATGTATCAAAAATTGGCGGGTATGACAGGTACGGCTGTCACCGAGGCCGAGGAGTTCAACGAGATTTACTCTCTTGACGCTATTGCTATTCCCACAAACCTGGATTTCGAGGCCGGCCGCGAAAATTCGGTATTTGTAACTCTGCAAGAGCGCGATGAGTACAACTATAAGTACACGTACTATGCATATAAGGATGACCCTGAATTAATAGAGGCTTTTTGGAAGCGCAAAGATTATCCGGATGTCATCTATCGATCTGAAGAAGCCAAACTGCGCGCCATCGTTCAGGAGATTTTGACATACCACACCATTGGGCGGCCAATCCTGGTCGGCACCACTTCTGTGGAACTATCTGAGCGTGTCTCCGGGCGTTTGCAGGGTGTCATGGTGCGCCGCCTGGCACAAACTTTGTTGATACGAGATTCCTGGTTTGAGAAGACGGGCACCGTTGAGGATGGCCGTCAGATTGGCGAACTGGTGCCTTTGACTGCCCCACTTGATAAATTGAAAACACAAGATTTGCGCCAGATGATCCGAGATGAAGATTTGGAATTATCTCTAACGCCATCGGATGAGGCCAATCTGGAGCGCCTGCTGCGTGTGTTGGGTCTTTCCGCTTATTACAAAGATCGTCTGTCGGAAGTTTTGCAGGGTGGCATATCCCATGAAGTGCTCAACGCCCGAAAGCATACTGAGGAAAGTCAGATCATCGCTGGCGCGGGTGCCTTTGGCGCCGTGACCATTGCGACCAATATGGCTGGTCGAGGTGTTGATATCAAGCTGGGTGGTGAGTTAGCAGAGGAAGTTGTTTCGACTGTCAACCGGGTGCTGAAACGAAATGGTTATGGCGATCCCTACGACATGACCATGGAAGATCGCCGAAAGGCACTACAAGGACTTTCAGAAAACGATTTTGGTATTTACGGCGGAGAGATCGAATATTTCTTGAAGAACCTCGAAGAAATGGACCGCGTTCGGGAATTAGGTGGCCTGCATGTGGTCGGCTCAGAGCGCCACGAAGCCCGGCGTATCGACAACCAGTTGCGTGGTCGCGCCGCCCGTCAGGGTGATCCCGGTTCCTCGCGTTTTTACCTCTCCCTTGAAGATGAACTGATGGTGCGTTTTGGCGGTCAACAAATGGAAGGGCTGCTGACTCGCATGAACGTTGATGAGGCTTTGCCCATCACCAACCAGTTAGTCAGCCGCATCGTGGAGTCCTCCCAGACCCGGGTTGAGGGGGCCAACTTCGATGTGCGTAAGCACCTGTTGGAGTACGATGATGTGCTCAATACGCAGCGTGCCAAGATCTATGCCCAGCGTGACCGCATCCTGACCAAAGATGACCTCAGTGAAGATGTCACTGGGATGCTTCAGGAAGAAGTGTTAAGGCGTGTGCCCGAATCCCTGGAAGATGATGAGGGCCCTTGGAAATTGCTTTCTTGGCTGGATCAAATTCAACCACCTATCCCATTGAGTGAAGGCATATTCCCTTCTTACTCATTGAAATTACTCTTGGAAAGCTTGAAGAGGGATCAAACGGGCCTAGGAGCTGAACAAGCACAATCAGCCCTGGTGAAGTTAGCCCGTCAGTCGATTCAATCTGAGGAAGAACATATTTTAAATTCCGTCGATGGGCTGCTCGAGAACAGCAAGGTAAGCCTGGAAAACCAGCTTGATGAGCGCCTTGAAACACTGGATATGTTCATCGAAGGGCTCACTTTGAGCGACGAAACTGACACCCGTTCTCCTGTGCAGTTATCTGATGAGATGACTGAGATGCTGCGGCTGCCGCTCAAAATTTCTCCAGATATTATGCGCTCATTAAAAGACGACCCGTACGAAGTGGGCGATGGGCTGAGAGAAATTGTCAGTGATGCCATGCAGGCCATAACCATCACACGCTTGATCGGTGCCGTAGAACGCGTTCTGAAGACATCCTTGGGGCTAAACCAGCAAGATTTGATCGGTAAGGATTGGAGCCAATTGGCTGATCAGATTATGGGATCAATTCAGACCATTTACAACGAACGCCTGGCTACCAATATCGGTGATGATGCTAATCCTGGGCAGATGGTGCGTGATCTGCAGAATACATTATCAAGGATCAATGGTGATGAACTTGGTGAGCGGGATCTACTCAATTTAATGATGCAGCTGCCTCAAGGACGTCGTCAGGTTTTCGATAAGAAAACGCACCAACGCGGCTGGGCACAAACCACGCGTTTGACCTATATCCACACCGCGGCCAGTGCTTTGGAAGGCCGCCCTCCAGAAGAGATCACAGAAGATGTCTTAGCGCATCTTGAACAAGCGCAAGAGGATATTCATGCCGAGTGGGGCCAGGATGGCTTAACCCGTTTAGGGGATACTTCCCTGGTCAATTTGGAGCAGAATACGCGTGATCGTTTCGTTGAGGTCCTAGGTGAAGAAGTTTTCCTTGATATCCAAGATAAACCTGTGAGTTCCTTGGATAAAAATCTACAAGATCAAATCGCGGATGAACTGGGCCGTCAGGCATTGACTAAGATATACAGAGAGCTTCTTCTGAGAGTAATCTCCAATTTGTGGATAGATTATCTAACTGAAATGGAAGGATTGCGCGTCTCCATTGGGCTGGAAGCCTATGCCCAGCGTGATCCATTGGTGCAATACAAGACGCGTGCCTTCGAGATGTTCCAGAACTTACTTTGGGATATGCGTATGAGCATGGTCACGCGCATGTTTACCTTCCGCCCGGCGGATATCAGCGGCGTACAGGTGGAAGTTCAAAAGGCGGCTGTGCCTGAACCTCAGGCACCCAAACAAGATTCTCAACCCTCCACTGGCAAAAAGAAGCGTCGCCGACGAAGACGCAAGAAATAAATCTTTACGCAAAAATAGGGTTCCAGCAGCG
>CAYQQX010000088.1:0-18366 GCA_964419495.1 uncultured Anaerolineales bacterium | reverse complement strand
ACTTTCTCTCTTTCCTTTTGTCCTTTTTGGTTCCGGCTCGTCCGGGTTAGGGTATACGGAGTATACTTTGCCACATTCTGTATACCCTTTTCTTTTAGCCAAATATAAAAACACTCTTCGACGCAATCACTATGAAACTTGGAGTCTGCTACTACCCTGAACATTGGCCTGCTGATCGCTGGTCCATCGACGCTCAACAAATGCGTGAAGCGGGGATTAGCATCGTGCGCATCGCTGAATTTGCCTGGGCGTTGATGGAACCCAGTCAGGGGAATTTCGATTGGGGCTGGCTGGATGAAGCCATTCAAGTGTTGACCTCAGAAGACCATGAGATTGTTCTTTGTACTCCAACAGCGGCTCCACCAGCCTGGCTTATCGAAGCTCACCCAGATATTCTCCCCGTCGACGAAGATGGCCGTAGACTGCGTTTCGGCTCACGGCGACATTACTGCCCCAACAACCCGAATTTTCAGCAGCATACTAAGAAGATCGTACAGGCTTTGGCCGAACGATATGGGGATCACCCATCCGTAATTGGCTGGCAGATCGATAACGAATTTGCCTGCTATATCCCGCGCTGCTACTGCGATATCTGCACTGAGAATTTCCGCGAATGGTTAGAAAAGAAATACGAAACACTGGAAGCACTCAATGAGGCCTGGGGAACAGCGTTCTGGAGCCAAATTTACAACGAATGGGGACAGATCGAGCCCCCCAACCTGACCGTCGCTGAACCCAACCCCAGCCATGTGCTTGACTATTATCGATTTTTCTCTGATGTTTGGGTTGCCTACCAGGATATCCAAATCTCCACCCTTAGAGAGATTATTCCCAACACTCGATTCATCACCCACAACATCATTGGCAGCCTGACCGATATCGACTATTTCGATCTCGCCAAGAATTTGGATTTCATCTCTTGGGACTCCTACCCCACGGGATATACCGAGATGGGTGGCGATGATCTCTATTTCCCAGGCGAGCCCCGTCCCGCGTACGCCTATGATCTTGGAGACCCAATGATCACCGGTTTCTACCACAGCCTGACGCGCGGTTTGAAGCAGGCTCCCTTCTGGATCATGGAGCATCAAACCGGTATGATCAACTGGAGTCGCAACAATACCGGTGTTCGCCCCGGCGCGCTGCGTCTATGGACCTGGCAGGCATTGGCATCGGGTGCTGAAGCAGTGGTTTATTTTCGCTGGGGGTCATCTCGCTTTGGTTTAGAGCAGCACCACTCAGGGTTACAGAAGCATGATGGCAACCCCGATGTTGGTTATACTGATCTGCTCTCTACGAAAACTGAGCGAAAGTTGATGGAGAAGATTGCCAGCGAGCCGCACACTGTACCCATAGCTATTCTGTTGGATTACGACGACCTCTGGGCGATAAATCTGCAACCGCATCGAGAGGGATTCAATTATTTGCGCCTTTTATTCATCTTTTACCGGGCTTGCCAACAATTGGGACTGAATGTTGATTTAATATCCCCAGAAGCGGATTGGAGCAAATACAAGGTTCTCCTCGCACCAAGCGCTCATCTTGGGTCCGAAGATCTTACCCAAAAGATGAACTTGTTCGCTCATCAGGGCGGAACCGTGATGCTGGGAATCCGCTCGGGATTTAAGACCAACACAAACGTAGTCACCGATCAGCCCCTCCCGGGCACCTTTAAAGATCTCGTCGGGGCCAGGATTGCCCAATGGCACGCCCTTCCCCCAGGGGTCAGCTATCCTCTCCAAAGCGAGATTCCGGATATAAGTGGGGAGGCTACATTCTGGGCTGAATCTCTGATTCCAGCATCAGAGACAAAAGTACTAGCATCCTATGTCGCGGAACCATATCGCGGTCAGGCCGCTATTACACAAAATCAACTCGGAGACGGGAATGTCTATTATTATGGCTTTTACCCGTCCCTTGATCAGGCAACCGCTTTTCTACGATATCTGATTTCACTGCATGATATCGAAACACTCAACGAACTACCTGAAGGCCTGATCTGCGTTCAACGAGGGGATGCTACCCTGTTGTTAAACTTTACTGACCAACCCTTGAGTACCAGAATTCAAGGAAATGACTTCCAGGTCGCACCACGCGATCTATTCATCATTAATGGAGTAACACTATGAAAATGGAAGACGGCCAATTTATTGTTTATGGTAACAAACTCAATAAAAGACAATCCCGCAAGGCCATCAAATGGGGTAATATGCTCGCCAATAAATTTGACTATGACCCCAATGAGAAGTACACCCTTTCGCTGGAAGACAATCCCTACGGCGGAGATATCTTCGGACTAAAAGACATTTTGCGACACGACCAGGGAGAAGCAATCAAGAAAGAAGGCTCAGTGGTGATCAGCACCATCCGTATGGGCTTTGGTCACTACCGCATCGCAATGGCGGGAGCCTCAGCCGCTAGAGCGATGGGTTTCACGCCCCTGTGGTTGGATTTGTTATCTATCCCTGGCATCACCACCGATGTAATCAATTGGTGCAATACCTGGTACAGTCGCTTCTCCCGCATTTCGCAGCGCAGCGAATTTTTCAATAAGCGCGTTTGGGAGTCAGTAACCACAGGGAACCGTACACTGCCTGGATTAAATACATTTCTGAACACCTGGATTGTGGGTTGGCCGTGGCGCTTCTTGAAAACCAACGTCAAAGATTACAAGATGAGTGAGCTCTTCAGAAATCTGCATGAAGCGCTGCCCCAAGATATCCCCGTGTTGACTTCCCATATGTGGAACTGCATGGGTGCCGTCTCAGCCGGGATGACCAACGTGGTCGATATGATGTTCGACAACTGGCCAATGGCCTTCCAACTCACCGAAGGCGCCAAACACGGAGTGCAATCCCCCTCTGGGTATTACGGCTTCAGAGTAATGCGCGGCTTTGACGACAAGGGCAGGATCATGAATCCTGTAGATTCAGACGAGTTGTATTATGTCGGTCACCATATCGATCATGAACTGGTAGACAATATTGAAGTCGATTGTGATGCCCGCCTGAAGCGTATGCGGGACAACGAGCCCCGCAGGTTCCTGATCACTATGGGCGGTGCCGGCGCGCAGCGTGAGATCTTCAAAGCCATGATCGAACACTGCATCCCATTGATCAAACAAGGCAAAGTAACCCTGTTCGTAAACCTAGGAGATCATAAAGACAACTGGGATTGGCTGGAAGCGGAATTAACGGATTACAGCGATCTCATTCAAACGCATTTCTCTTGGGATGATACCCGAACCTTTGCAGATTCAATTCGAGATGGAGCTACAACCGGTTTGCATGTTTTCTTGTTCGATAACACATTCCATGCTGTCTACGCTTCCAACTATTTGATGCGCGTCGTGGATGTGTTGATCACCAAACCCAGCGAATTGGCCTTCTATCCCATCCCCAAGATCTTCAACGAACGCGTTGGCGGGCATGAGATGTGGGGTGCGATCCGCGGCGCAGAAATCGGCGACGGCACCGTTGAAGTACGCACCATCCCTGAAACTCTGCAAGCCATCGATTTGCTCACCCACGAAAATGACCTCCTGGAGATGTACTGCGACTGCATCGTCAAGAACAAAAGCATCGGCATCTACGATGGTGCCTATAAGTGTGTGGAATTAGCCACGGGCAAGAAATTCGAACGCAAAAAATAAATCACGAATAATAACGAATTTACCAAATAACACGAATATAATTGCTTTTATTCGTGTCATTCGTGTTATTCGCTACCATTCGTGATAAAGAGGAAATCTACTAAATGACTAAGATTACATTTATTGGTGCAGGCAGCACAGTTTTCGCTAAAAATTTACTGGGGGATATTCTTAGTTACCCCGAACTATCCAAATCAACGATCTGTCTGCATGATATCGATCCGCAACGTCTAAGGGATACACAAAAGGTCGCCAGACGCATCATCAAGCAATTGGATGTTAGCCCAATTATCGAAACCACCACAGATCGCCGGGATGCCCTGAATGGCGCAGATTATGCCATTAATATGATCCAGGTCGGGGGTTATGAGCCAGCAACAGTGATCGATTTTGAGATCCCCAAGAAATACGGCTTGCGTCAGACTATTGGCGACACGCTAGGCATCGGCGGCATCATGAGGGGTTTGCGCACCATTCCGGTTATGCTGGAGATGGAACGCGATATGGAAGAGCTTTGCCCAGATGTACTGCACTTGAACTATGTCAATCCTATGGCAATGATCACCTGGGCACTCAACCAGGCCAGTGAGATCAACACTGTTGGACTCTGTCACAGCGTACCGCACACCGCCGCTCAATTGGCGGAGGATATTGGCATCCCAGTGGACAAAATTAACTACCTCGTGGCTGGGATCAATCATTTGGCCTTTTATCTACGCTTTGAGCGAGATGGAGAAGACCTCTACCCACTGATCCACAGAGTCGTCGAAGAAGGCCGCGTCCCCGACTGGAACCGAGTGCGCTACGATCTTTTCAATAGATTGGGTTATTTCGTCACTGAGGCTAGCGAGCATTTAAGTGAGTATGTCCCCTGGTTTATCAAGCGCGATCGCACAGACTTGATCGAACGCTTCAACATTCCCCTTGACGAATATCTATACCGTTGCCAGGCACAACTTCAAGCCTGGAATTACGCGCAAGAATTCCTAGATGATCCTGATAGCACACCAGCAATTTCACTCGAAGAACGCCTAGCTGACATCCCTGGGATGCCCACCATTCGTGAAGATACGATCCAGACATATAAGCAGATCGATGAAGTTTCCCATAGCGTAGAATATGCTGGGCAGATCATCCACAGCATTGAGACAGGTACGCCACGCACCACCTACGGCAATGTGCTCAATCACGGTCTGATCGACAATCTACCTCGAGGTTGCTGTGTAGAAGTCCCCTGTCTGGTGGATCAAAATGGCGTTCATCCTACACGCATAGGTTCACTCCCCCCACAGCTGGCGGCCTTGATGCAGACTAATATCAACGTGCAAGCGCTGACTGTAGAAGCCGCACTGACCGGCAAGCGAGAACATATTTATCACGCAGCCATGCTCGATCCGCATACAGCCGCCGAACTGGATTTAGATCAAATCTGGGCTTTGGTTGATGAGTTGATTGAAGCACACGGGGAGTGGTTGCCGAAATATTGCTAGGCCGATCTCACAAACATGATATGAATTGAAGGATTCGTTGAGATTTCAGCGAATCCTTTTCGATTTTCCATCACGAAATTTAGGTCGAACACTTCCACCTATTCATGTACAATTAGTGTAACCAACTGACCATGGAGCGATGAAAGATGCACTGGCTAAAAAATTACCTGGCAGGCGATTCAGAGACGCGCGATTTAATGCAAACCACATCCCGCAATATTATTTTTACCACGGGCGTGCTTTATCTGATCTGGCACTTTATCGCTACCCTATCGTGGCCTAGAACCTTCAATTCCACAATTTGGTGGGTTTCAATCTCTGTCCTAGCGCTTATTGTTATTACAATCAAACTGATTGAACGCAGCTACTTGCTTTCTCAGTTAATATGGCAAATCGGCTTGGCATTCGTGATCATCCTGGCATATTACTTTTACCGACGACCTGAAATCATGCTAATGCTGATATTCTTGCCACTTATTGCTACGGCAACTATTGGGCAGTGGGGTACATTCATCGTAGAAGGATTCGTCATCGTTCTGATATTGACAATCCAAAAATCAACTCTCCTCCCCTCTCTAGATTCGGGTTTGGCATTGGGGGTCATTTTAGGGAGTATTTTTACTGGCTTCTTTGGCTGGGGGCTATCCAATAATCTTTTTTCTGCTTTATCATCTTCTTCTTACCACTACCACCGAGCGCGCGAATTGTTGGACGAAACCAGAGACCGTCGGGCCGAAATCAGTCGTATGCTAAAGGAGCGCAATCAAACCAATTACCAGTTAGAAAGATTAAACCAGATGCTCCAATTTGCTCGCAAAAAAGCTGATGAAGCCCGCGAAGATCGGGATCGCTTCATTCTGGCGGTCAGTCATGAGCTTCGCAGCCCTTTGAATTTTATTTTAGGTTTCAGCGATTTGATGGCAAATTCTCCAGAGACCTATGCAAAATTAAAGAAATGGCCCCCCGGATTATTTGATGATGTTCAAGAAATTTTTCGCAGCAGCACTCACCTATTAAGTCTGATCAATGATATTCTGGATATGGGGCAAATAGACGCTCAACAAATGACGATCTATCGTGATCAGGCATCCATCCAAGAACTGGTTGGTGAGGTACGAAAAATGGCCAAGCCATCCTTTGCCCAAAAAGGTTTGTGGATAAAAACTGAATGCGAAGCAAATTTGCCACCAATATTCGTAGATGCTACACGCATAAGACAAGTGCTTCTAAATCTTGTAAACAATGGCTTGCGTTTTACTGATGAAGGAGGGGTCACGATAAGAGTGGAAAAACAACAGGATATATTGCTCATCGAAGTAGAAGATACTGGAACTGGCATCGCTACTGAAGATATCCCCAAAGTTTTTGATGCTTTCCGTCAGGTTGGGCAAGACACCTGGCGACGCAGGGAAGGCACTGGACTGGGTTTAGCAATCAGCCAACGCTTCATTGAACTGCATGGGGGAGAAATGTGGTTGGAGAGTGACCTGGGTAAAGGCTCACGATTCTACTTTACAATCCCAATTCTAGATGTCACCCGAGAGATGGATCCAATCGTTGAACATCGCGGCTGGCAAGGGTTGACTGGATATGTCGCCAGCGATGAAGAGCCCCTGGCTTTATTGCTCGCTGCCGATTCGCTTGCTGGGCGGATCATTCAACAGAGTCTGGACAAATTCAAAATCGTCACCGTTGAAAATGTCAACGAGCTGTCTGAGATCGTTGCCAAATATTACCCCCAAGCCATTTTTGTCGACAAATCGATTTCTTTAGAGGGCAAACTCCGCCTTCGTGATTTACCTTATGATTTGCCAGTTATCGGCATATTTTTGCCAGGTATGATGGATGGATTCGAATCACTTCCCGAAAATGTGCATGACTATTTGGTCAAACCCGTCAATCGGGACGACTTGATCAAAGCCGTTCAACGCCTGGATGGTGATGTTTCGCGCATCTTGGTTGTGGATGATGATCCGGCCATGGTGCGTTTTGTAACTCAGTCTCTCAAAGCTACAAAAAACATCGCAGAAATTCCTCGCGAATACCAATTTCTTGAAGCCCATACTGGCCAGCAAGCCCTCGCTCATTTACGAGAACAACCGGTAGATGCCATATTGTTAGACTTGGATCTTCCAGACATTAACGGGTGGGAAGTGTTAGCAGAATTGAATAGAGATCAGAGTATCAATGGGGTGCCGGTGATCATAATTTCAGCGATGGATTTCCCCCAAATTCTATACACTCATGGTCGACAGGTTTTTGATGTCATGATGAGACGCCCCTTTTCGAAACAAGAGATGGGAGCTGTTCTCAACGCAATATTGGAAAACGTAAAACCTATCTATCCTCGAGCTATAAATTCAAGCGATCAAGTTCAGCAAGTAGATCACGCTGCCTAATGGGTTTTTTCAAAAACCCGGCTGCTCCCAACGAATATGCTAATTCAGGTTCTGCCCAAGCCGAGCAAACTAGAATTGGGATATTCTTCGTTTCAAGATCTGTTTTCAACGCTTGCAGGATTTCCCATCCATCGACCTTGGGCATCATCACATCGAGGGTGATTAAGCTGGGGTTTAGCTGCCGCGCCAAGGGTAAGGCTTCACTTGGATCTGTAGTGCCGACAACCTGATACGCTGTGCGCTTCATAAATCGACGGAACATCTGTTGGGTAGGTTGCTGGTCGTCCACGACCAAAATGATGTTATTTTGAGAAACTGGAAGGCTGAATACCAACTCAATATCACCCATCTCCCCATCAGGAGGATGGGTGATACTAATCTCCCCACCCATTTGACCACTCCAGAAGCGAGCAGATTCCAATAAGTCAGCATGATCTAATTCGTCGTCCCGGCACCAAGTTTCCACCAATTTTGACCGCAGTTCGACCCGAGCATGATCTTCATCAATCCCCGTTTGTAAATTGATTGTTGGGGCACAAGGGAAATTAATGAAATATCCAACTAAACTTATTAGGATTTGTCGGGTAACAATTCGATCAGCCATGATCTGAATTGACCCTCTTGCAAAATCAGTTATCAGTTCAAAACCATCCACGGCAACCCGTTTTTGCAGCATTTCTTCAATTCCGGTGATAATGGAATTCAAGTCCAACACTTCAAAATCCGAATCGAAGGCTTGATCTTCAACTGCGTTTTCGTCAACCAATGTTTCACCGGACTCCGGAAATAGCTTATTCCAGATTCGGCCAGTCAAGGCTTGCAACGTTCGGCTGTTATCACGTCGAAGTTGACGTTCACTCAATGAAAGCATCTGAGATAGATCACGCAGACTAATGCCCTCTACGTAGCGTTTATGCAGAATATGGTATGGTCGCCACTCAATTGCATGGAGCGATTCGTCTCCCTCGGGTTTAAACCAGTTTATTTCGTCGAGGATCAACTTTCGAATAAATTCTCCTCGGCTCTCACGATAATCCACAGGAGGTGTAATCACACTTGTCAGCGGATGTGTTTCTAAGACTGTATAATCATAAAGATGGGTAATTAAATCTCTAAATAGAGATTTGAATTCTTTTTGTTCCATAAGATTGATTGTTGACTCTATGTCCGTTCCATGACCACATCTTGGCCTTAAACCCGTTGAGTCGCTTTGCTAAAAAATTTATAATGACCTTGATCCTTGTACTGGGTGATTAACCTTTTAAGGAAAATCTGATCGCCTATCTTTCTTTATAACCCAGATTTTACCTTAGATCATCCCAATAACCGTTAGTAGAATATGTATGCCAGGAGGTGAAGATCGACAGAATCCAACAATAGTTTGTGTCAAATTTGGATGTAAACTCTTTCAGTTGGTTAGCATTCATGATTACACTACCCGTTGAACTATCAAAACAAAGTGTAGTATATGGTGATCTTCCATCCAATCATTTGCTAGAACTCTGAACACATCCAAGCCCGATCAAATAGTAAATCACATAAGGAGATATTGAAGATGTCTATTAAGAAAACCCTATGGTCCCTCATTGCTCTTCTGATGGTACTTACCCTGGCGCTGAGCGCTTGTGGTGCTCCTGAGGCCCCAGCGGAAGCTCCCGCCGAGGCTGAAGAGGCTGCTGAGGCCGAGGAAGCTATTGAAGAAGAGATGGGCGATGGGAATATGGTCGAAGTCTTCTCCTGGTGGACCGGCGGCGGTGAAGCTGCGGGTCTTGAAGCCATGATCGAAGTCTTCAAAGCCGAATATCCCGATATCGAATTTGTCAATGCCGCCGTTGCCGGTGGTGCTGGCACCAACGCCCGCGCCGTCTTGGCGACCCGATTGCAGGCTGGCGATGCCCCTGACAGCTGGCAAGGCCACGCAGGCTGGGAACTCATCGGTACGTATGTTGCCGCTGACCAGCTTGAACCCGTCAACTTCCTATACGAAGAAAACGGCTGGCTCGATGTCATGCCCGAAACCCTGATCCCCTTGATTTCTCAGGATGGTGATATATACTCGGTGCCCGTCAACATCCACCGCGCCAACGTCATGTGGTACAACCCCCAGATCTTGGCCGATAATGGTGTTGAAGTTCCTGCTACCATTGACGAGTGGTTCACAGCCATGGACACCCTCCAGGCTGCTGGCATTACGCCGCTTGCTCTCGGTGAACAATGGACCGTGTTGCACCTATTCGAGACCGTTTTGCTCTCATCATTAGGCCCCGAGGTCTACACCGGTCTTTGGAATGGCGCGACCGACTGGGGAACCCCGGCAGTTGCCGACGCCCTGGCCGATTTTGAAAAAGTTTTGAGCTACACCAATGCCGATTCCGCTTCCCTAAGCTGGCAAGATGCCGCCCAATTAGTTGTTGACGGCGATGCCGCCTTCAACGTTATGGGCGACTGGGCCGAAGGGTTCTTCCGCGAACTCGGTGCAGAGCCTGAAGTTGGCTACGGCTGGGCTCCTGTGCCCGGAACCGGTGGTAACTTCCAGTTCCTCTCCGACAGCTTCGTACTGCCCAAGGGCGCGCCCCACCGCGATGCAGCCATTGCATGGCTGACCGTTGCTGGCTCCAAAGCTGGTCAGGATGCTTTCAACCCCGTCAAGGGCTCCATCCCCGCTCGCAGTGATGGCGATGTGGATCTCTACGGCGTTTACTTGCAATCCGCAATGAACGACTGGGCCAACGACACCGTCGTCGGCTCCCTGACCCATGGTGTGGTTGCCAATGACTCCTGGAAGACAGAAATCGACACCGCCCTGGGTTTGTTCCTGGCCGGTGGTAATGCTGCCGACTTCCAGTCTGCCCTTGTTGCTGCATTTGAAACTTCCGGCCAGATTCAGGTCGGTGCCGCTCCTGCAGAACCCGTCGAAGGTTCTGATATGGGTGGCCAGGTTGAGGTCTTCTCCTGGTGGACAGGTGGCGGCGAAGCTGCTGGCCTGGAAGCCATGATCGATGTCTTTTCTGAGAAATACCCCAATATTGAATTCGTCAATGCCGCCGTTGCCGGTGGTGCTGGCACCAACGCCCGCGCCGTCTTGGCCACCCGCCTGCAGGCTGGGGATGCCCCCGATAGCTGGCAAGGCCATGCCGGGCAAGAATTGATCGGCACCTACGTGGCTGCCAATCAGCTTGAACCCCTGAACTTCCTCTACGAAGAAAACGGCTGGCTCGAAGTCATGCCCGAGACCCTGATCCCCTTGATCTCTCAAGATGGCAACATCTACTCGGTGCCTGTAAATATCCATCGCGCCAACGTCATGTGGTACAACCCCGACATCCTGGCTGCTAATGGACTCGAAGTCCCCACTACGCTTGAAGAGTGGTACGCCGCTATGGATACCCTGGCAGCAGCAGACGTTCTGCCGCTGGCCATGGGTGAGCAGTGGACCGCACTGCACCTCTTCGAGACCATCTTACTGGCTTCCTTAGGCCCCGATTCCTACAACGGTCTGTGGGATGGCACTACCGATTGGGGCGATGCCGCTGTGACAGCTGGCCTCGAAGATTTCGCCAAGGTCCTCAGCTACGTCAATGCTGATGCTGCTTCCTTGAGCTGGCAGGATGCTGCTCAATTGGTAGTCGATGGCGATGCCGCCTTCAATGTCATGGGCGACTGGGCCGAAGGCTTCTTCCGTGAACTCGGCTCCGAACCCGAGGTTGGCTACGGCTGGGCCGCTGTGCCTGGAACCGTTGGTAACTTCCAGTTCCTGTCCGACAGCTTCGTGCTGCCCGTCGGCGCCCCCAACCGTGATTCCGCGATTGCCTGGTTGACCGTTGCCGGTTCCAAAGAAGGCCAAGATGCCTTCAACCCGGTCAAAGGCTCCATCCCCGCTCGCAGCGATGGCGATGTGGCTCTCTACGGTGTCTACCTTCAATCCGCCATGGATGACTGGGCCAGCAACAACGTGGTCGGCTCCCTGACCCACGGTGTGACCGCCAATGACTCCTGGAAGACTGAAATCGACACCGCCCTGGGCTTGTTCCTCGCCGGTGGCAGTATTGAAGACTTCCAAGCTGCTTTGGTCGCTGGTTGCGCCAGCTCAGGCCCCTGCCAATAATCGTTTTTCATCAGGGCGGGGACGATCGTCCCCGCCCTGACTTTATTGGAGTACAATGTCATTGAGTGGGGTGTGTTCATAAAAATTTTGTGAATACATCTGACTAAACGACAGTCGAGAGGAGATAAATGAGTACAAAAAACGAACGTATTCTCTCCATAGTCTTGGTCTCACCCTCCATTTTGGCCTTGCTGATTTTTGTATATGGTTTTATCGGTTGGTCTGGACGAGTGTCACTGAGCCAGTGGAAAGGTCTGCTGCCGGACTATACCTGGGCAGGATTCAAGAATTATGTGGACTTATTTTCAGATCCCCGCTTTCATATTGACATCCGCAACACTCTAATTTTTACCATCGTATTTGTGGTGGGTTGCCTGCTTTTGGGTTTAGGTCTGGCCCTGATGTTGGATGCCGGTCTTAAAGGGGAAGGCCTGTTCCGGAGCATTTACCTGTTCCCGATGGCGATTTCTTTCATTGTGACCGGTGTTGTCTGGCGCTGGTTGATGAACCCGGCTGGCGGTTCTCGAATGAGTGGTTTGAATTTGCTTTTCAGTAATATGGGGATGGATTTTCTCATCAACCCCTGGCACACCACTCCCAAATGGGGCATCGCCGCCATCGCATTGGCTGCAATTTGGCAGATGTCTGGGTACACTATGGCGCTCTACCTCAGCGGTCTTCGTGCCATTCCAGGGGAACTTCGTGAGGCTGCTCAGGTAGACGGTGCCACCGAGTGGCAATTATTCCGCCTGATCACTCTCCCCCTTCTGCGCCCAATCACCCTGAGTGCTATGATCATCCTCGGTCATATCTCCTTGAAAGTTTTCGATCTGATCATCTCAGTGGCGGGCAAACAACTCCCCCTGGATGTACCAGCCATTTATATGTGGCAGACCACCTTTGATGGGTATTTCTTCGGGCGGGGCGCGGCCATCGGTATCCTGCTATTGCTCAGTGTGGCGGTCCTCATTATCCCTTATCTGTACAACACACTGCGAACGGAGGCGGAGTTATGATTGCCAGATTACGCAGCCGAAAGTTCACCAAGAATTTCTTATACCTCCCCCTCGTTTTTATGGCGCTCTTCTACTTGTTGCCATTGTACGTCATGCTGTTGACGGGTTTCAAAGGGTTCGACGAAGTCAGCTTGAAAACCATGTGGGATCTACCTAGTACTATTCGGTTTGAAAATTTTGTAGAAGCCTTCGAAAAATTATCTCCCTATTTGGTCAACAGTTTCAACATGGTGCTCCCCGCGGCGGTGATTTCATCGATTTTGGGATCCATCAATGGGTATGTGCTGGCCAAATGGAAGTTCAAAGGCTCCGATATCATTTTCCCGTTGATACTGTTCGGAATGTTCATCCCCTACCAAAGCATTTTGATCCCCCTCGTGGAGTTCATGCGGCGGATAAACCTGTATGGCGGGCTACCAGGATTAGTGTTGGCTCACGTAATATACGGTTTGCCCATCACCACGCTGACCTTCCGTAATTACTACGCCAGTATCCCAAACGACTTGATCGAAGCTGCCCGAATTGACGGCACCGGATTGCTAGGATCGTATTGGCATATCCTTTTACCACTGTCAATACCCAGCTTTGTTGTAGTACTGATCTGGCAATTCACATCTGCCTGGAATGATTTCCTCTTTGCCGTTGTCCTCACCAGCCCATCTAATTGGCCGGTTACAGTCGCCCTTAATAACATGGCGGGCAGTCAAATCATCGCCTGGAATGTCCAGATGGCAGGCTCCTTCCTGGCCGCGGTACCCACATTGTTGGTTTACATTTTCTTAGGTCGTTACTTCCTCAAAGGCATGATGTCTGGTGCTTTGAAGGGATAAGAAAAGACAATTTCGATAGACTGATTTCATATCAAAAGAAGCGTTTGGTACCAAACGCTTCTTTTTTTCTAAACTGTTAAATGATAAAATCCGCATTTGGCATAGCTAGTGTAAAACCGATACACTTATTTGGCTTAGGTGACTGTCATCTTGGCAAAATTCTATGTACTGATACGCCTTTAGGACGAGATGACAGTCACCTGGCTATCCCAAATATCTTTCAAGATTATGCAGTAGCGAAGTGCAATCCAATAATCCACTCTATACATACAACAGGCACTCATGAATAACAAACTTTTCGATCCCACTGAACACCCTCACCGACGTTACAATCCTTTGACCGGGGAATATATCTTCGTCTCCCCACATCGCACCAAACGGCCCTGGCAAGGCCAGGTCGAAAAG
Organism: uncultured Anaerolineales bacterium; assembly: GCA_964419495.1. Taxonomy (GTDB): domain Bacteria; phylum Chloroflexota; class Anaerolineae; order Anaerolineales; family UBA11858; genus NIOZ-UU35. The sequence goes on along the minus strand of CAYQQX010000088.1, from coordinate 4,469 downwards.
ACGATCCCGTATCAACGACCTGCTCATGATCCAAAATGCTATCTATGCCCAGGGAACGAACGCGCTGGGGGTGTGAATAACCCACAATATGAACAAACCTTTGTCTTCACCAATGATTTCGCTGCCTTGCTGCCAGATGTACCCAAAGATCATCAACCGGAGCAGTTTTTGTTCCAAGAACAACCCGTTCGAGGCACCAGCCGAGTGATCTGCTTTTCACCGCGCCATGATCTTACTTTGCCAGAAATGGATGTCAAAGACATCCGCCGCGTGGTCGATGTGTGGGCAGAGCAGACCACCGAGTTAGGACAGCAGTATCATTGGGTGCAAGTCTTCGAGAACAAAGGCGCTATGATGGGTTGTTCCAACCCGCACCCCCATGGACAGATTTGGGCGCTGGATGCAATGCCCAATGAACCAGCTAAAGAAGATGTTCGTCAGAAAGATTATTTTCAGAAACACAATCAGCCATTACTGCTCGATTATGTCGATGCAGAATTTAAAAAAGAAGTTCGCATAATCGAACAAAACGATCATTGGGTTTTCTTGGTACCTTATTGGGCAACCTGGCCTTTTGAAACCCTGCTGCTCCCCCGTGAACACGTGCTGCGCATCCCCGATTTGAATGCTGACCAGCGCGATGCTCTAGCTGATATTCTCAAGCGATTGCTCACCCGCTATGACAATCTCTTCGAAACTTCCTTCCCCTACTCTATGGGTTGGCATGGTGCGCCATTCAATAGCAAAGGTAATCAACACTGGCAGCTCCACGCCCATTTCTACCCGCCTCTACTGCGCTCAGCCACGGTGAGGAAATTCATGGTCGGTTATGAGATGTTGGCCGAATCCCAACGTGATATCACCGCAGAGCAGGCTGCTGAGCGATTGCGTGCAGTCTCAGATGTGCATCACAAACACCAACTCCCGACATCATAACGCCTGATAATATTCCCCAATCCATGCAATCCTTAATTTCACAAGAATTCATTTCACACTTCGATCATTCCCCGCAATTCATTGTACGTGCCCCAGGCAGGGTCAATCTAATCGGTGAACACACTGATTACAACGATGGCTTTGTACTCCCTATCGCCATCGATCGCGCTATGTGGATCGCCCTTCGGAGACGAGATGATCGGCGAGTAATGCTGCATTCGCTAGATTTCCCTGAACGCGCGGACTTCTCTTTGGACGAGGTCAATCACGGAAAAAGTTGGGATGAATATATTCGCGGGATGGCTTGGGGTCTTCAAGATGCCAAGTATATTCTCAATGGCTGGGAAGGCATTTTGGGGAGCGATATCCCCGTGGGAGCGGGGCTTTCATCGTCTGCAGCCCTGGAGATGGCAACTGCGATGGCCTTCTCGGTTGTAGGAAATTGGGAATTCAAACCGGATGATATGGCCAAAATTGGCCAAAAAGTTGAAAACGATTGGGTGGGCGCGAACACCGGAATTATGGACCAAATGATCTCAGCTTCCGGACAAGAGAACCACGCTTTGCTGATTGATTGCCGGGATTTATCCACCCAACAAATTCCCATACCCGCAGGAACCGTAGTTGTAGTCATGGACACTACCACCAGACACACCCATACTGACTCCGGCTATAACGAAAGGCGTGAGCAATGTGAGTCGGCGGCCAGATATTTTGACGTCTCGCATCTCCGCGATGTCACCATGGATGAATTCAATCTGCACTCAGCCGACCTGGACGAACTCCCTGGGCGGCGAGCCCGTCATGTCATCAGCGAAAACGAACGTGTCTTGAAAGCAGCGCAGGCAATGAAAACTGGTGATGCCGTCGCGATGGGGCAACTGATGAATGCCAGCCACATCAGCATGCGAGATGATTTCGAAATCACCAATGCTGAACTCAATATCATGGTTCAGATAGCCCAAAAACAACCCGGATGTCATGGTTCCAGGATGACGGGTGGTGGCTTCGGTGGCTGTGCTGTAGCATTAGTTCAAGAGGGTTTAGCAAATCCCTTTGTTGACATAGTACATGTCCAGTATTTGGATGCTACCGGGCTGGTGCCCAAAATCTATATTTGTAAAGCAAGCAATGGGGCAGGAGTTGCTGAAAAAAATTGATTTGATATTTTTCCATTCCACAACCATTACACCAGTTTTCCGTAAATCCTAGTACAATGTAAAAGTCAATTGAGAAAAATATCAGTATTTTTGGAGGAAACAATGGCTGACGTTATTGATTACAAAATTTATGGTGACGACCTGCAGCTGGTCGAAGTGGAGCTTGACCCTGGTGAGGGTGTGCGGGCCGAAGCAGGCACGATGACCTATATGGAAGATGGCATCGAAATGCAGACTGGTACTGGCGGCGGGCTCTTCAAGGGGTTGAAGCGCATGGTCACCGGTGAGAGCTTTTTTATCACTACGTTTTTGAATAATGGGCAGGGGAAACAGAATGTTGCATTTGCTGCCCCCTACCCTGGCAAGATCGTGGCTTTTGACCTGGATCAGTTCAACGGCCAGGTACTGTGCCAGAAAGATTCTTTCCTCTGCGCCGCACAGGGGACAGAGATCGAAGTGGCCTTTACCAAACGCCTGGGAGCTGGCTTCTTCGGTGGCGAAGGCTTCATCCTGCAGCGCCTGGTGGGCGATGGTATGGTCTTCACGCACGCCGGTGGTACGGTGATCGAAAAGGACCTGGCCGCAGGCGAAACTCTACGCGTCGACACCGGGTGTATTGTGGCCTTCGCCACGACAGTGGACTACGACATCCAATTTATCGGCGGTTTCAAGAATGCCCTGTTTGGCGGAGAAGGTTTATTCCTAGCTAAAATGACAGGACCCGGCAAAGTATATCTACAAAGCTTGCCCTTCTCTCGTTTGGTAGACCGCATCAAACGCGGTATCACCTTCAACCAGGGTGGTGGTGAGCAAACCGGTGTTGCAGGAATTGGCAGTGATATTTTTAAGGGGATTATCAGCGGATAAATATTGTTTGGATATTGGAGAGTAGATATTGGAAAATGGTCAATATCTACTCTTTTTCTTTGCCTGTTCCCAGAGCGCGTCCAATTCTTCCAAAGACATATCACTCATATCAAGTCCCTCTTCACGTGCAAATGTTTCGACATGAGAAAATCTGATTCGGAAGCGATCATTTGCTTCCCGTAGAACACTCTCCGCATCAATATTCAGCCAACGCGCCAGATTGACAACAGAGAAGAACAAATCACCCATCTCAGCAGCGCGGGATTCATCATCGGGGGCGCCGCGGATTTCATCGACCTCTTCGCAAACTTTGTCGATGACCCCTTGAATTTCAGGCCAGTCGAAACCAATTCGAGCAGCCCTGCTTTGATATTCTTGCGCTTGGGTCAACGCAGGCAAAGCGATAGATACGCCATCCAGCAACCCCTTTTCGGCCTCGCCATTGGTCTTGCGTTCTTCGGCTTTGATCTGCTCCCAATTTTTGAGCACCGCTTCTTCTCCATCAACTTGCAAATCCCCAAACACGTGAGGGTGTCGGTGAATCAACTTAGCGCTGATATCGCCAATCACGTCGGCGCTGTTGAATTCGCTCTCGCTAATGATCTGCATCAACATGGTGATCACCAACAGCAAATCGCCAAATTCTTCCTGCATTTTGGCGTAATCGCCAGAATCGATGGCAGCCAACAACTCGTAGACCTCTTCCATCAAATGGGCGCGCATGGATTGGACAGTTTGCTTTTGATCCCAAGGGCAACCTTCAGGAGCGCGTAAATGCGCGGTAATCTCTTGTAATGATTCAAAGGATGCATGCGGATCGAGGGGCGGCAGATACAAACTGGTCAGCAAACCAATGTGTTCACTGCGATCGATCTCAAAAAGAGCTAAATCTTCAACGATTTGATCTTGGGTGCCAGCCCCATGAACCAGACGCACGGGAAATTCATCGGGGTATAAATTCATCAATGTCAGCTTCACCTCGGATGCGATGTGTCCATCATAGATTTGAGCAATCAGCGCCGGTGCACTGGGCGGGAAGGGCGGATGATGATCATCGACTAACGTCAACGCATCCACTACGGAAGTATGAGGCAGCGGATCCACACCCAAGGATGTAAACAGTGGTTCAAGGAAACTAAGACCCTCCACAACGGAGACTGATACTCCCTCTTCTTTGGCTCGGCGATAAATCTCCGGAGCGGTAGATTCAGCTACAAAGGGGTGTCCCGGCACTGCGTAGATAACCCCTTCCGGTCTACGCCCCAAAGCCAGAATTTCTTCCACAATCTCAGCGTAGACCTCTTCAAATGCTTGGCTATTTTCATACAGGTGATCAAACGAGTGCACTCGGAGATGCTCAGGAAATCCATCGACAGTGGGATGCTGACGTGTCCGCAAAAATATCTCTTGAGCGCTTTCTAAAATGTGCCATGCTTGACGGGTTAGAAGATCAGGAGAACCAGGTCCAAGACCAAGGAGTGTGATGCCGGGGTTTGCCATAATTAG
>CAYQQX010000087.1:0-18419 GCA_964419495.1 uncultured Anaerolineales bacterium | reverse complement strand
CAAAGATATCACTTTTCTAGGTATCAGGGTCTATCTCGTAACCGAGGACGGTTCCTATGTTGGCATTGGTTCCAATATCAAAGATGCTATTAGTGGTCCAGATTTTCAACCCAGTGTTGAACAGACTCAATTATTCTCATCACCGACCACTGAAACTGACACCGATGTTATCGAGTTTAAATCTTTCGATGACGAAGATGTTATGGCAGCATTTTTGCCAATCCCTGAATTCAAAGCCGGGGTGGTAATCGAAATACCCACTACAGATATCATAAGACAGTTGCAAAATTTGCCATATTTCGGATTATTGTTAGCCGGCACAATCCTCTTTTCAGGCCTGCTAACATGGTTTGGAACTCGCAGAATCGTGGAGCCCGTCTTGGAAATTTCTGAATCTGCGCAGCATTTTGCCGATGGGGATTGGCAAAAACGCGCACTTGTCTCGAGAAATGATGAGATTGGGTTTCTGGCCTACTCATTTAACCAAATGGCAGATGAAATCAGTACGCTTTATCGTTCTTTGGAATCCCAAGTCATCACACGAACTGAACAGGTACGCACGGCATCCGAAGTAGCACAACTTGCTACATCAGCCGCTGACTTAGATACGGTACTTCAACAAACTGTTAAACTTATTATTGAAAGATTTGGCTATTATTATGCAGCGGTCTTTTTACTTGATGGTGCCAAAGAAAATGTCGTATTGAGGGAATCATATAGCGCTACTGCGGAAGGCCCAATCCAACCAGAATTTGTCAAATTACCAGTTGGCGAGGGTTCCATAATCGGCATGGTTTCTGCATCCAATCAATATTATATTGCTACCGATGTTCTCGAAGATCCTTATTATCTCCCCGTAGGTGACTTACCTGAAACTCGCTCCGAAGCAGTGATTCCCCTTAGTGTTGGTGACAATGTTATTGGTGTGCTTGATGTGCAAAGCCAACGAACCAACGCCTTCGAAGCAGATAGTATTGCGACCTTATCCACATTAGCTAGTCAGATTGCCACGGTACTTCAAAATTTCAGCTTCCTGGAATCTGTGCGGGTGGATCTTCAGGCAACTTCAGCATTGTATCAGGCCAGCCACACAATTGCCGAAGCAGAAACAAAGAAAGATGTTTACCAAGCATTATCTAAAACACTTGAAAATGTGCCTTTTATTTCTACCCTCTTTGAAGTCAGCCCCGATGAACTGGTGGGTTTATCGATGATAGATCCAATTCGCACAACCGAATCGATCAAGGGAGATAACATTCCGAGAATTTCTCTCTCGACTCGAGAATTAGCAACCCATTTTGAGAATTCACAGCCCTTAATAGTCACAGACGAAGAGAGTATTGAGAATTTTCCTCGCAATCTCCTGATGGTTCCGCGAGACCTTGGTTGTCAGTCTTTTGCATTTCTCCCAATCATGCCTGATAATGAGCTTCGTGCTTTGCTTATTCTCGGAGCAATTGATACCAGCAGATTCTCTCAAACAATTCTAGAACCATATACTAGCCTGATTGATATTACTCGAACTGCCCTCGAAAAAGTGAATGCCCTTGGAAGTATCCAGAAACGCCTGGTCGAACTAGAGACCATCTCTACAGTTAGTCAATCGATTTCAACAGAAACGAAGCTCGAAACACTTTACCCAATCATCCACCGTCAGATCGTCCAGGTAATGGGGGATGTCAACTTCCTGATTGCCCATTACGATGCCAAGACCGATACTATCGAAGTCCCTTACCTTGAGGAAGGCGGAGAGATAACCACCATTCCCCCATTCCCCTTGGGGCAAGGTCTAATATCAATCATCATCCGCACCCAACAACCCTTGATGATCGTTGAAGATACAATAAACCGCAGCCGCGCACTAGGAGCTATTGTCACAGATACTGGTTTCGCAAAATCTTGGTTGGGTGTACCTCTCATGGTGGTAAACGAACCTATTGGGGCAATTGTCGTACAAGATCTCGAAAATGAATTTCGTTTCGATGATGATGATATGCGCCTGCTTGTTACTCTGGCATCACAAGTTGCGATTGCGATTCGCAACGCCCGTTTGCTAGTAAGTACGCTCGAAATAGCTGAACAAGAACACAAATTATTTGATATCACCAGTAAAATTCGCCGGTCACCAGATATGCAAACTATTCTAAAAACCACAGCCCAGGAGATCAGTGAGGCTCTTGGGGCCGCGCGCACTCAAATCAGGATCGATGTTGTCCCAAGCGGTGAACCAGGGGAAGAGGAGGTGGCGGCATGATCGCATACTTTAGAAGTCTCCTCGATTTTCGCATTATGGGGCAGGTCAGCAGTATCCAATTCTGGCGTTTGCGCATTCTGAACACCGTTCTGATCGCTGCAGCTATTCTGGGCGGAGTGGCCTATATAGTGAATATCGGCCCAGTAGTCAAATCTGGCTCAATTGTATTCATACTGGCTTATTCAGTTGCCTATGCATGGCTGCTTACCATAACCATCTTCACCAAGATAAACTATGGAATGCGCGCCGGCACTTTGTTATTCTTACTTTATATTATTGGTATCTTCTCCGCACTTCAGTACGCCTCTGTAGGCGACGCACGCGTTTGGTGGCTTGGATTTTCATCATTATCTGCAGTATTCTTTGGAACGAGTGCAGGCATATCAGCATCAGTTTTCAGTTTTGGTACTTATCTTGCCATAGGCTGGCTGATGAACCAGCACATCATTGCCGCCCCTAACTTGATTTCATACCTCGACCCTACACAACTGTTCCCCTGGACATCAACCAGTGTTCCTCTGCTCACTGTCAGCATTCTGGCAGTAGTATCCTTCGGTGTGATCATCAATGGTTTGATGGTTAATCTCAATAAAGCAAACCAGCTCACTGACGATTTAGAACGAGACCGCGTCCAACTCCAACAGCGCACCACAGACCTGGAGCGACGCGAATTACAAATCCGTACAGCCGCAGATATATCGAGAGCAATCACCGCCGAACTCGATCCAGACAAAATTCTTGAGCAAGTTGTAAATTTGATCAAAAAACGCTTCGATTTGTACTACGTAGGCGTTTTTATGGTTGACGTGAATGAGCAATTTGCCGTGCTAAGAGTTGGTACCGGTGAAGCTGGTCGCAAAATGGTTGCCGACGGCCATAAACTGGCCGCAGGGGGCAGTTCGATGATTGGCTGGTCAATCCTAAACCGCGCCGCGCGCATCGCTCTAGATGTTGGTGAAGATGCAGTCCGTTTCCAGAATCCGCACTTACCATCAACCCGTTCAGAATTAGCATTGCCTATGATTAGTGAGGGGCATGTGTTAGGAGCTTTGACCATCCAATCCATATGGCCCGAAGCGTTCGATCAAGACGATATCACTGTGCTGCAGGGTATCGCAGACAGCCTGGCAACGGCTATCAACAACGCAAATTTGTTTAATCAAGTTCAAGCAAGTCTTGACGAAATTAACGCCCTTCACAGGCAATACTTGGCCAAAGCATGGGAAGATGTAATTTCTCGAGAGGGAGATTTGGGATACACCTTTGAAAGATCTCCTGAGGAAATTGGCTCTGTCTCAGACTCTCAGCCGATTACTCTTGAAGTACCACTCGTGCTTCGTGACCAAGTTATCGGTACGATCAGCATAGAACGCAATCAAGAATCCTGGTCAGCAGAAGAAAATGCGTTTGTGAATAATGTTGCATCGCAAGCAGCATTGGCACTCGAGAACGCCCGTCTCGTGAAAGAAACCGAACGCACCGCCCAACACAGCCGTTCGGTTACGGATATCACCAGCAAAATCTGGACATCAACGAGTGTTGATGCGATATTACGAACTGCCCTTCAAGAGTTAGGACAAACTCTGGGGGCTTCCGATGGTATGATCCAGTTGAATGTTCCCGATGGTCGAGACAGAAAAAATTGATCTATGGTAATGGCCTATGTCTGTAAATAACCAGCAAATAGACACTCCCAATATCCAAGAAAGATTCCGCGGACGAATCCAACGGACATTTTTGCTATTTGTGATCCCCTTGGCTTTGATTCCACTGGTGATTGTTGGAAGCATTGTATACTTCCAAGCCCGAAATCTGCTCATCAATCAAGTAAATGAGCAAACCAACGCTTATCTGCATACTTTGGCAAACGATATTAATTCTTGGACGACAACTGCGCAAATCAAACTCGATGCAACAATTCGGCAGCCGGATATCAAAGAGGCACTCGACCAAATTCTATTCCTCGAAAATAAGGAAAACTTCGCCTTTGACAATGAACGTCAGATCATACTTGATGAATTACTCTCGCTCAATCAGGCACGCGTTGGCATTAATTTCAGTGACTTTATTGTCTTGTCTTCATCCGGTGAAACCCTGATCTCAACGCAACAATCTTGGGAAGGGCTCTACCTTACAGATTCATGGTTTAGAAATATTTACTCCCAAAGCTCCGGATCATATGTTGGAAACGGTTTGACGCCCCTAAGTGATCAGGAGATCATGATATTGACACACATTCCATTTCAAGGAAAAAACTCGAACGGGTATGTCGTAGGGATTCTAAGTAATTTTCAACTACTCGATATTCTTACCTCAGTGACAGAATTTCACCCATTGGCGAATAGTTACCTTGTGTTGGACGATCAAGCATTCCTTGGGATTGGCTATCGACTTGAAGAGCTGTCTGTATTATCACCGTCTCTGTCACAAATCAACTCGCTAACCGCAATGGATGACCAATACCTATATGGCGGCCAAGGAGAACAGCAAAAGAATATTGCCCTGCTTTCCTTCGATGAAACCCCATCCTTAGCATCATATACTTGGTTGACTTCGCTACAATCAGGAGTAGTTGTCGATATTCCTCAATCGATTGCTTTAGCAAGGGTAGACAAGCTGACCCCAAATGCTTTGATATTTTTAGCTGTTATTGCAATTTCGATCAGTATTGTGCTTTGGGTGACAGCGCGTAGATTTATCAATCCCATCCAAACCCTGATCGAGACAACCCGACAGTTTGCGCAGGGTAACTGGGAACTTCGCGTTCCCGAAACACGTGATGACGAAATTGGCGCACTATCTCATTCATTCAACCAAATAGCCGAAGAACTATCCGAGCTATATCAATCGCTGAGTACTCAGGTTGAAGAGCAAAAGCTGGAACTTCATAACCGCAGCACGCAACTAGAAGCGACCGCTCAAGTATCACGTGAAGCTGCGGCAATCCATGAACTGAGTGTGCTGCTAAGGGATACAACTGAATTGATTTCTGAGAACTTCGGGTTTTATCATGCGGGTATATTCTTGATTGATGAAGATAATCGCTTCGCGGTTCTACAGGCTGCAAACAGCAAAGGCGGCCAATGGATGCTTAAGCGGGGGCACAAACTTGGTGTGGGACAAACCGGTGTTGTCGGCCGAGTTGCAGAGACAGGTGTGCCACGCATCGCCCTTGACGTTGGTGAAGACCGCTACTTCTTCGATAACCCTGACTTGCCAGAAACCCGATCGGAAATGGCGCTGCCCTTGAGAAGCCAAGAACGGATCATTGGTGTACTCGACGTACAATCAAAATCACCCGGTGCTTTCACAAATGAAGATGCTGAAGTGCTTCAGATCATGGCTGATCAAATCGCCATGGCCATTGAAAACACCCGTCTCCTTGAGCAAAGCCAGCAAACTTTTCAGGAGCTCCAGACTCTTTACGGTGAACGTATTGAAGGTGCCTGGCAACAAAGATTGGGTAATATATCAAAAGCCTATCACTTCGATCGCGTTCGAGTGAAACCTGCTTCGGGCGATCAAATCAGTTCATTCAAACAGTCAGATGATAATCAAGTCCAAGTGCATATCGATGATCAAGGCTATCAACACTTGTTGATTCCGATCACCCTAAGAGGTAAACCCCTGGGGGGCATCTCTCTACGCAGGAATCCTGATGAAGCTGTTTGGACGCCCGATGACCAAGGTCTGGCTCAGGAAGTATCTACACAAATTGCCGTTGCCTTAGACAATGCTCGTCTGTTGGAAGAATCACAACGTCGGGCTGCTCAAGAGGAACTCCTTAGTCAGGCCTCTGCCCGCTTTAGCCAATCCCTAGACATCAACACGGTACTTCAAATGGCCGTGCGAGAATTAGGGCAACTCGCGGGCGTTGCCGAAGTATCAGTGCAACTTGCCTCGGAAGAGACATCAGAATAACCACCAATGAACGCACATAGTCGCACACTGATGTATCAAACGAAGGAGCAGCAACAATGAAAATTGAACAATGCACCTGGAGAAAATCAAGAAATTGGATATCAAATCCACCTGGGAAACTTAAGTCAGCCCAATGGGTGCTGACATTCGGCTCGAGGGAAGTCATCCAAGAACCTGAGCACATCATGAACATCCGTAAAGCGTATCCCGATGCCCTGATAGTTGGCTGCTCTACCGCTGGAGAAATCAGTGGAACACGCGTCTTTGATGACTCTTTGGTGATCACAGCCATTGAATTCGAACACACTCAGGTAAAAGGTGTTCAAGTCAAGCTGGAAGATGTCGACACCGACAGCTTCAAAGCAGGCGAAAAACTCGCTCAAGCACTTGATCATGATGGACTGGCACATGTCTTTGTAATCTCGGAAGGGACTCATACGAACGGCAGCGATCTCGTTCAGGGATTATCAAAGCACCTGCCGGACGGTATTGCCATAACGGGCGGATTAGCCGGAGATGGTGCCAGATTCGAAGAAACCATCGTTTTCTTCAACAGTGGTCCAGTCGCAGATACCATTGTCGTGGTCGGTTTTTATGGGGATCAGCTGAAAATTGGATACGGGTCCATGGGAGGCTGGGACCCCTTTGGTCCAGAGAGGCTGATTACTCGCTCAGAGGGAAATGTACTCTATGAATTGGATGACCAATCTGCTCTGGAATTGTACAAAAACTATCTGGGCGACCACGCAGAGGAACTTCCATCCAGCGCGCTTCTCTTCCCATTGAGCATCCGATCGGACGATTATCCAGAACAACTTGTTCGCACCATCCTATCGATTGATGATAAAGCCGGCAGCATGACTTTCGCTGGTGACGTTCCTGATGGTGCATATGCTCGATTTATGAAAGCAAACTTTGACCGCTTAGTCGATGGTGCCTATGGGGCCGCAAAAACCAGTTTAGAGATCGGTGGAGAAGAATCACCTGATTTGGCGATCTTGATCAGTTGCGTTGGGAGAAAACTCGTCCTCCAACAAATGATCGAAAATGAAGTGGAAAGCGTGGCTGAAGTTTTGGGTGAGAGCACCACCCTAACAGGGTTCTATTCCTATGGCGAAATCTGTCCTGCTGCACCCAACGCCAGATGCGACCTTCATAATCAAACTATGACCATTACCACCTTATCGGAGAATTAGTACGTGCACAGATTACTCCAGCGTCAATTGAGACGCTTCTTAGGTTCGGATGAGGAAATATCTGAAGAATTGCAGCGCTTCGTTCAGGCAGTTGACGCAGCTTACACCCAGGCTGATGACGACCGCGCTTTACTTGAGCACTCGTTAGAATTGACATCGCAAGAGCTTCTAGAACGAAATGAGCAACTCCGCCAACAGAAAGAAAAATCGGAACAAATGGTTAGCGAGCGCACCGCTGAATTGGAACAACTAGTCATCCAACTCCAAATCGCCTCCGAAGTTGCCCGAGATGCCACCACTACCCAAAACCTGGATGAGCTTTTCACAAATGCTGTCGAACTCGTTCGCTCACGCTTCGGGTTTTATCATACGGCGATTTACTTGACCGACGACCGCCAGAAATCAGCCATCCTGATGGCTGCAACTGGAAAGGTTGGTCAGAAAATGCTGGCTGAAGAACTTCGCCTGACGCTAGATGAATCCAGCCTCTTTAGCCAAGCTATTATTTCAGGCAACCCCAAAATTGCACTAGCCGCGGATAAGGATGAAGAACATCTTATAAATCCGATGCTGCCAGAGACCCGTTCGGAAATTGCCTTGCCCCTACGCGTCGATGATCAAATTAACGGCATTTTGAATATTCACAGCCGAGAAGAGTCTGCCTTTGATTCTGGAATCGTCCCCGTACTTCAAACTCTTGCCGACCAGCTGGCAGCCGCCATCTCAAACACCCGTCTGCTGCGAGAAATGGTACAAACGCTGCGTGAATCGGAAGCCGCTACTATCAGTTATACACAAAAAGCTTGGCAAAACGTTCTGCAGCGTTCTGGGAGCGTACTGGGATTCCGCTATCGCGGCATTGGCATTGAGCCGATAACCGATGGTGATCCACAAGGTGAACAAGTTCCCTCCAAGAGTTTCCAGGATGATAAATTTACAAAACTGTCGGTTCCAATCCGCGTGCGTGAGCAGGTCATTGGCACGTTAAATTTACAAATTGAAGAAGATCAAACCTTGCCAGAGACTACCGCCTTAACTGAGTCGGTTGCCGAACGCATGGCCTTAGCACTAGAGAGCGCCCGCCTATTTGAAGAAACGCGACAACTGGCCGATCAAGAACGTTTTATCACTCAGATCACCGATAAAATGCAATACACCACAACTATTGATGACTTAATCCAACAAACCTTCCAAGATCTATATTCAGCGCTATCCGCTTCGCACATTGTAGTGCATCTAGGAACAGAAAACCAACTCCGAGACAAACTTGTACAACACGCCTCCCTAAATAAGGATTAACAATGAGTGGAATAGTAGGAGTAATCGAGACCAATAATAAACAAAAGGATTTGAAAGGAATCCTTAATCGTATGCTCAATAGCATACGGCACAGAGGTCCAAATGATGTGGAATCGCGTTTCCAGATCGACGCAGCCATGGGAGTCTGCTATAGCCATCCTGCAGAAAAAACTGAAGACAAGCAGCCCTTTTCAGATAGCAGAGGAGAGATATGGTCAGTACTGGAGGGGCGAATTTTCAATCACGAAAAACTGAGGGAAGAATTAACCCAACAGAGTGTTCAATTCCGTGGGGATTCTGATGCTGAGTTAGTCACGCATCTTTACAAATTATTTGGTGTAGATTTTTTGCAAAAGTTGGAAGGCGAGTTTTCTTTCGCCATCTATGACCACAATGAAAAACGTCTGTTTGCAGCCCGCGATCGGTTGGGCGCCCATCACCTGGTTTATGCCATACAAGATGGCGTATTACTTTTCGCATCTGAAAGCAAGGCTATTCTGGCAAGTAGGATGATCGAGCGGCGTCTCGATTTGAAGGCGCTTGACCAGGTGATGTTCATGAATTGCCCGGTAGCCCCTCGCACCATGTTTGATGGCATATCTGCCATTCCTGCGGGTCACTTCCTGTTCATCCAAGATAATCAAGCAAAACTAGAAGCTTATTGGGATCTAGAATATCAACCTGCAGAATTTGATGCCAATCGTGAGGATGAATATCGACATCAGTTGTTATCACATCTATATGAAGCCGTGAAAGATCGCATTCAACCGGATCGAAAAATGGGCGTTTACATCAGCGGCGGACTGGATTCATCGACTATTGCCGCATTGATGAGTGAAAACGGGCTGGGAAAACTTCCTGCTTACTTTGTTGACTTTGCAATAAAAGCTTACAGTGAGCGAGAGTATGCCGATATAGCTGCGAATGCCTTTGATCTCCCTTTGAACGTTGCCGAAATGTCCTTCCAACGTGTGGGGGAAAATTTCCACAAATTAATTTGGCACGGCGAAGCGCCCGTAGTACTATCGGAAGCCTCATCGCTCATTTCTCTGGCAAAACTTGCCGCCCAGGATGTGGACGTCGTCTTAAATGGCGAAGGTGGTGATGATTTATTGGCTGGCTATATCTTCAATGATTGGGATCGCATATACCGTAAACTGCACCAATTTCCCCTGTCGTTGACACTGCCCCTGATCCGTTCGTTATTACCTAAATTTGGTTTTCCCAAAGCCTTTGTGCTCTCCAAAGATGAACAAGCACTAGCATTCGAGCATTTTGGCTGCTTTCCAGCGCCTCTCTATTACAATTATTCAGTAAGAGAAGTAACTGCCTATTATTCAGCAGATTTGCGCTCAAAGCTACAGGGGTATTGTCCCGAAGCCGAGATAGCTCAGGTATTGGATACAGAACTAATGGCGCAAATGGATCCACTGAGCCAATCGCTATATTTCTCGACGAAAATAAATTTACCTAATTATTTATTGGGGCCTCATGGTGATCGCGCTGTTTCATCCGCCGGCTTAGAAGCATTCTTCCCTTTCCTGGATCACAGGCTAATGGAATTTACTGCCAAAGTGCCTAATGAACTTAAAGTCCACAAAGGTGTGGAAAAGTATCTCCTGAAGCGCGCCACAAGTGATATTCTCCCTGGTGAAATTGTACAGCGCAAGAAAAGCCCGATGACATCGCCTACGTCCCCAGCGTTCCTCGGTCCCGATGCCCCAGAATACGTTCAGGAATTAATGTCCGCCCAAGCAATCGAGTCGAAAGGATATTTTGACAGTCATCTGGTATCCAAATTGGTTGAAGAGTTAAAACAACGCGATCTGACCAAAGATCGCAACAACCGCATGGACGTAATGTTGTCATTCCCTCTGGTAGGTGTGCTTTCAACTCAGATTTTCGACGAAATCTTTATCAAGAATTTTTATGAAGAATCTCCTGTATGGAATTGAAGGATTGATTAATGATCGAGTGGTTGCGTGAATTCGTTGTTCCAAATTTCGAAGATGAAGAGCTGAATCGAAGAGCTTTCAACTTGAACGTGATCTTGCTGCTGACTCTCATTGTCATGCTATTGGGTATTGTAGCCATGGTATTTCAAATTGGCAAACGCCCGCTATCATACCTGCTTCCAAATTTGTTTTTTATTGTCATCGCAGCAATTATCCTGATGATCTGTTATTACCTTTCTCGCAGAGGGCGCGTCCAAGCAGGCAGTATTATCTTTGTAGCCATGATGACCTTTGCATGTATTGGCGCAGTGGTCGTAGGTGGAACGAGAGGTGCGCTGGGTGTCATTTTGATCATTCCTCTGGCAGCCGCCGGTACTACGCTTGGCGTAAATGCCAGCCTGGCACTCTCTTTTTTGAGCGTTGGCACACTTGTGGTGGTGGGGCTTCTGGAAAACAATGGCATAATCCTGGTAGAGTATCCTGAACCAGAAATTACCGTGCTCTTGAATATGTTCGACGTGGGGTTTAGCCTGGTTTTTGTTACCTTGAGCATCTGGTTAGCAGGCTATAGTTTGAGACTATCCCTTGCTCGAACCGAGCAAGCCGCCTCTGAAGCAAAATATTATCAACAAGAGGTCGAACAGAGCCTGGCAGCGGAACAGGCAACCCGCGATCGTCTTGTGCAGGCAATTCAAGATTACACTAGTTTTCTGGATCGGATTGGTCAAAAAGAGTATACGGCCCGATTGTCATTATCAGAGGATGATGAGAACCTGGCCCACTTGGAACAACAGCTTAATGCTACTGTTGAGACATTGGTCTCTGCATTGACAGAATCAGAATCTGCTCGAATGGAAGTAGAAGCAGCCCACCAGCGTTACTTGCTGCAATCCTGGCACGATTACACAAAAACTGCAGCCAAAACGCAATTCGATTTTTCTGGCCACCAGGACGAGGAGGGAGTAAACCGCCTATCCCCTACCTTACAAGAAGCCTTAGAAAAAGGTGATCTAATCACATCGGAATCTGACAGTTCATCAGGTACAGAACCAGGTCGCGCAGCAATCCCCATCAAGCTGAGAGGACAGGTCATCGGCGTCATAGGGATTCAGCGCGACGAAAACCCATATCCTTGGACTGATAGGGAACAAGCGCTAATAGAATCGGTGACCGAACGTCTGGGGTTAAGTATCGATGCACTACGTTTGTTAGAAGATACACAACGCCGTGCTGCCCATGACCGATTGGTCAGCGATATCACTAGTAAGATACGTCAAACCTTAGATGTTGACACAGTGTTGAGAAACGCGGTCAGTGAGATGCGAAAAGCTCTGAGATTAAAAGATGTGATGATTCGCCTGGAAGCGCCGCAGGACACTTCCCGAGAAAGAACCCTTTTGATAGATGACAACGGAGATAATCCCAATGGGAATTAATCGCACCAGTGAGATGAGTGATTGTGATCAACTAAAACTACAATTAATATGACCCAAAGAAGGTTTCGTCTTACCATAATACTCCCCATCTTAGTTGGCGTTGTCGTGGCAGTTGCTGCAGTGGTATTTTTGATTTCCAGCATCCGCACTGCGAATAGGGCAGCAAGAGAACAACTCATTGCCGGCAATCGGGCGATGCTGTCAGTTTCCACAAGGTTGATGTTCAACCCTCTCTATGAGTCTGATGTGTGGACTCTGAACAACATGTTAACTGAGTTCACAAATGAGGACAATATCATCTATGCAGCCATAAGAGACATTGACGGGGGAATTGTTGCTGAAGTCTCATCAGTCGACTGGTCTTCCAATCAGCTGCTCGCCCAGGGATTAGCGACCAGAGCATTTGCCCAGGGGACAATTATCCAACAAGAATTCGATGATCAACTCCTGCTCATCGGACCCATCGCAACCGGTCCAGAAACGATCGGAACACTAGAGATCGTCTTCTTGCTGACCAAATTCCAAAGGTCCATAATCCTGAACACCATAATTTCTGCCCTGATCGCAATTTCGCTAGTAGCAACCTCTCTCGCCATCATCAGCATTGTTTTTAGGCGATATATTCTTAGACCGATCAACCAACTGACACAAGCAGCAGACAGGATCGGAAGTGGTCAACTCGATACGCCAATTCCACAAATATACATCGAAGAACCAGCCAGATTTGTTACGGCATTGGAAAAAATGAGATCGAATCTGCAGCGGCTCTACCAGGATTTAGAAACACAAGTCGAAAATCTTGAGCGCCGAGCCAGATATCAGGAGGCCACAGCAGAGGTTGCTCGCGATGCCGCATCTGCCTCAGATGTCAATGAATTGATCTCTCGAGCCATCACATTGATCGATGAACGCTTCGATTTCTACCGCCAGTGCATTTTCTTATTGAATCCGGACGATGATTGGGTCGTGCTTGCAGCTGCTTCAGGGGTTGGCGTTCAACCAATATTGGAAAGTGGAAATCGCCTTAGAATTGGGCAAGAGGGCATTGTCGGTCATGTTTCTCAAACAGGTCAATTTTACGTTGCTCAAAATGTGCACGAAGATCTGATCTTTGTCCATGATGCGGGGTCAACTGATATTCAATCTGAGCTAGCCTTACCACTGCGCACACGCGGTGAAATGATTGGTGTGCTCAGTGTCCAGAGCGAGGAGTTAGACGCATTTCATGATGAAGATATCGCTGTCTTGGAAACTCTGGCCGATTTGATCGCCATAGCAATCAGCAATTCACGGCTATTGCAGCAAGCTCACGAAAACCTGGAAACCATCAATCGCGCTTACGGAGAATTAAGCCGGGAAACATGGAATGAGATGCTGCGCGCGCAAACAAATATTGGCTACTACAGTGATGAAAGCGGAGTAACGCCTCTATCTGAACTCGCCATAAACCCTGGTACAGATGACGATCTGCCAACACTGGATATTCCAATTTCTGTTCGTGGTCATATCATCGGCACAATCCGCGCCCACAAGACTGAATCTGGGGAAGAATGGACTGAAGAAGAGAGCAACCTGATGAAATCCATGGCCGAGCAACTCAACCTTGCACTAGAGAGCGCCCGTTTGCTCGAGGATACTCAGCGTCGTGCAATTCAAGAACAACTGACCGCAGAAGTCACCTCCCGCATGCGGGAGACTTTGGATATTGATACCATCTTGCAAACTGCTGCCAGAGAGATGCGCAGGGCGCTCAATCTGTCTGAAGTGGAAGTCAGGATGGGGAATAAAGCATCATTAGATGAATAATTTGTCGTGCTACAATGTTGAGCAATCCTAATCGAGGAAAACCAAGTTGATCAGTAAAAATATTCGTCGTTGGATACTCCTATTTGTGATCGTTTTTGCGGTCATCCTTATCCCTTTCATTTTGTTTGGTGAACAAGTTGATGCCTGGTTTGAGAAATTTATTGTTACTGCCTCAGGGCAACCACGACTGATGGCTTTAGTATTGGTTGGAATGCTCTCAATTGATATCCTGGCACCAATCCCTTCGAGCATTGTCAGCACTTCGGCAGGTTTCTTTCTTGGGTTCTTTTGGGGAACTCTTGCTTCCCTGACGGGTATGACCATCAGCAATATTGTAGGTTATTGGCTGGCGGCGAAATATGGCAATCCGCTCGTCAATCGACTGGTTGGCAGCGATGAGATGAAACGCCTAGAGACTTTGAGAGAACGCTTAGGCGATTGGGTTATTATAGCCACCCGACCTGTGCCGGTTTTGGCTGAAGCTTCAGTGCTTTTTGCAGGCATCAGCCGCAAGCCGTTTGTCCGCTTCATGGTTTTTTCGACCTTGTCCAGTCTCGCAATCTCCTTAGTATACGCTGCGGTAGGGGCAT
This sequence comes from uncultured Anaerolineales bacterium, assembly GCA_964419495.1. GTDB lineage: Bacteria > Chloroflexota > Anaerolineae > Anaerolineales > UBA11858 > NIOZ-UU35. The sequence continues at coordinate 3,962 of CAYQQX010000087.1, read as the reverse complement.
TTTCATACTCGGTCAATTCTTTCTTATTGGCCTTTTCAGGATCAGTTCTTTTGCCCGGGTTATCAATGCACCTCTCCAGAAGAAAAACGAATAATGAGGAGAGGCCAAGTGAGTAATTCACAACCTGCTCAGAATTACAAAGCCTTGACTCCCGAGAAAACCAGGCCACTCAGGCAAAGCGACCTGACCATCGAAAGCATGGATCAGATGACGACTGCCATTATGCGAACCCAGGCCAAATTAGAAAAATGGCCTATACTGCGCCAGGTCAACTTGGTAGGTTTGCTGCAAAATGCCACCCCAGCCAACCTGCAAAAGAAAATTACCATCAAGAAAGCAGTACAAACAGCTCAATACCTGGGTGAGTATAACCAGGCTTGCATCGCTTTTTGGAGAGATCATGGAATCAGCGATCTGGATTTTTTATCTGTCGATGACGTAGATTCCCTCAGGAAATTGCCGGCGATGACATCGGATTATTTCTACACATATTCACCTGAAGATCGGTTTTCTCGTAGCCTTGATAATGTCACAATGCTTTCCAGTTCCGGTAGCACTGGTAAATCCAAATTCTTTTTGACATCCCCGAAAGATGTAAATCAAACCCTGCCAGCCTTGAAGCAATTCTTGAAAGCAAACTGGCAGGTCGACCATTACGATCACGTTGAGATCCTGGTTCACACCATAATGGCTGAACCGGATCAACCGCAGTGGGGCGCGGGGTACAACATGATACGATTGCTGGCCTTGATGGCTGAGGAATTTCCCCACATCAATTACAGGTCTGAAACTGACGTCGAGAACACAGTCGCTCATATTCGGGAAGTGATGGCAAAAACAACGGGAAAGACGCTATTGGCGATCTACTCATATCCACCCGACGCCATTACAATCGCCCGTCAATTGATCGACCTCGAACGGCCGAATAACCTTGACTTCAAGTTTATGTTTACAGGTGAAGCCACTCCACCTTACAGGCTGTTCCAGTTTGCGAAATGGTTAAAAATAACCGAACCAGGCTTCGAGCAACAAAAATTAGCGGATATATTAGAGCAACCAAAAGGGCGACGACAATTACAAGCCATCGTCCGCAGCTTTTCCACAGGCTTTGGTACTGCAGAGATTCAAACCGGTTTGTCGGGTAGTGCTGATACGACCCTGTGGAATGTAATCATGCATCTGCTCAATGAAAACGAACCTGAGCGAACAGCGCCCTTCTTGCAAAAGTGTTTTCAAGGCGAATCATTCCCTTGGTCTGTTTTTAAGGCCAGCCCAAATGTCTTCTTTTTACTGGGTGAGGAGCGCCATGATGACGGAAAATTCATCCAGGCACCCGGTGCGAATATCCACAGTGGTACTGCCTTCGCAACTTCTCTCGCCGGGGCTGTTGTCAACTGCCGCCTGGATCACATGCATATCTGGGATAAGTTTGAATTGGCATACCATCTCAAACAGGAAACCGGTGTAGATATTCGAAACATCGCCCGCAAAATCGGCATCAAATATGGCCCCGGAGAAATAATTCTAACCAATGGCCGTATGGACAGCACCAAACATAGTGGCTTGGAAGCCGCCATTAGTTGGGGGGGACAGAGCATCTACGGCCACAATTTTCAAACCGCCGCTGCTCAAATAGATGAACTTAGTGGCCTGTTCACAGCCCAAAGCATCGATTACCGAGACGGCCATAGAACCTTTTGGATCCATTTCGAGGCCGTTCCTGGCGTGGACCCCTTTTCTCTTCAAGCAGCGGTTGCATCGCAGGCTGTCGAAATCCTGGTTTCAGTCAATTCTGAATTTGCCCATCGCAGGCAGCTATTACTTGATGAGGGCGGAGAAGAAAGGTTCCAACGCACGGTACAAATCCGGGTATTGCCTCATGGGCACCATCGTTTTCAACGCCGACCAGGTCAGATTAAGTTCTCCTACGTTCGCAAACCGCAATTTCTGAATGCCGATAACGATCCTCGGATGGATCCGATAATATCTGGTTTAGTGGAGTAAGAAAATCAAAATGCTTACCTGGATAAAACAATTATTCATCCCCCCACAATATGATAGTGAAGTTCAAACCCGCACTGCCAGTGTGATAAACATCATTATCATATTGATATTTACCACTACGGTGGTTGGCACGGCCATTGTACTACCAGCCGAGCCGGACGAATGGGTTTTCAACTTGGTTTTCGGGGTGATCATCGCCTTTGCGCTCCTCGGCATGAGACGGGTTTTATTCCGCGGACGTCTGCAACTAGTCATTATGGTCGTGGTGCTTATCCTTTGGGCGGGCATCACGGTTCTACTCATTTTGGGGGGAGGAACACGGGACCCAAGCCTGACGGCCTTTTTCTTGGTCATCGCCATCGCCAGTTTGTTCAAGGACGGACGCGGCGCGATCATATTCGGCACATTATGCTTGCTCACAACAATCGGATTAATCATCGCTGAGATGGTTGGCATCCATTCTCCTACGAAAGATCCTATCGGGATTGTTGATATCGTAACCCTGACCACAACGATTGTATTGACAGCTATGCTTAGCTACAATGCCGTGCGGGGTATGAACCAGGGGTTGAGAAGCTCCAAAGAGAATGAGCTTGCCCAGATCGAAGCGAATCGCCAACTGCAAGAAATTCGCGAGTCGCTGGAAGAACGCGTTGCCAATCGCACCTACGACCTGGAGCGCCGGGCTGTTCAGCTACAGGCGGCTGCCGAGATCGGTCACGCCGCAGCCACTATCCGAGACCTGGATGAATTGCTTCCCCAAGTGGCCCATCTGATCAGCGAGCGCTTTGGTTTCTACCACGTCGGAATTTTCCTGCTCGACGATATGGGTGAATATGCCATCTTGAGGGCCGCCAATAGCGAAGGCGGTCAACACATGTTGGCGCGCGAGCACCGCTTGAAGGTCGGCGAGGTCGGTATTGTCGGTTACGCCACTGGAAACCGCGAACCGCGCATCGCGCTGGATGTCGGTAAAGATGCTGTCTTCTTCGATAACCCCGATCTGCCAATAACCAGATCCGAAATGGCCATCCCCCTCATGGTGGGTGGCGAGGTAATAGGCGCCCTCGATGTGCAAAGTAGAAGAGAAGCTGCCTTCTCAAACGAGGATATCACCATGTTGCAGGTGCTGTCGGACCAAGTGGCTGTCGCCATAGAGAACGCTCGTTTGTTCAGTGAACATGAAGCTATCCTTGACTCTGTCAGGCGAGCGTACGGCGAAGTCAGCCAGGCATCTTGGGGCGAATACTTGCGCAAACAATCGGAATTCGGCTTCATTTCCACGCGCAACCTCGAAATAATACCTGCCACGAAGGATTGGACCCCAGACATGATCGCGGCCAGTCAACGCGGTGAAATTATTCGAGCCAACGATCATTGCATCATCGTCCCAATCGTCCTGCGTGATCAAGTTTTGGGAGTTGTCCGCCTACAAAAGCTAGAAGGTGCGCGACCTTGGAGCGAAGACGAAATCAATCTCATGGATACAATTATTGATCAACTGGAAGTCGCACTAGAGAGCGCCAGGCTCTACAAGGATACACAGCAGCGCGCACAGCGCGAACGCATGGTGACTGAAATAACCACAAAAATTCGCTCCAGCACAGATACACAAACTATGCTCCAAACAGCAGTTAGTGAATTACGCGAAGCACTAAAGGCGCAACGGGCACAAATGGTTATCCAATCAGAATCAAAGAATATAAAGATAGAAGAGAAAATTCAACGAGATTGAGTATGACACGCATTATTGCCATCGCCAGTGAAAAAGGAGGCGTCGCCAAGACCACAACGGCAAATTCGTTAGGTGGTGCCCTGGTTGAAATGGGTCAGGAAGTTTTAATGGTAGATATGGACCCGCAAGCCAGCTTGACCCTCTCACTAGGTATTGCTCCCCACAAAGTTCACCGATCCATTTCCGATGTGCTCATAAATTTGGTCCCACCAGTTAGCGTAAG
>CAYQQX010000086.1:0-18578 GCA_964419495.1 uncultured Anaerolineales bacterium | reverse complement strand
GGCATACGAGATATCGATGATCTGGGCGTGACCTTCAAGAGCCATATCGATGGCTCCACTCACCGCTTCACTCCCGAACGCGCCATTGCCATCCAGGAAAATCTCGGTGCCGATATCATCATGGCTTTTGATGAATGCGCAGAACCCTACGATCGCACCTACAACGAGAAGGCTATGCAGCGGACCCATGCCTGGGCTGAGAGGTGTCTCCAGGCAAAAACACGTTCAGACCAGGCCTTATTCGGCATTGTCCAAGGTGGAATATTCCCAGACCTGAGAGCGCAGTCGGCGGAATTTATTGCCGCACTGAATTTCCCCGGAAATGCCATCGGCGGCTTATCCGTCGGGGAGACCAAAGAAGAAATGCACACCATCTTAGATGTGGTAGATGGTATTCTCCCAAGGGAGAAGCCGCGATATCTTATGGGCGTTGGCACCCCAGATGACCTGGTCAATGGCATAATGCGCGGTGTAGATATATTTGACTGTGTGCTGCCCACGCGTCTAGCGCGTCACAAATCAGCGTTCAGCGGCCGGGGCCGTATCAACATTGGTAAAGCAGAGTACGCCAAAGACCCAAGGCCCCTAGTCGACGACTGCGACTGTTACACGTGTCAGAATTTCTCACGCGCTTATCTACGGCACTTGATCAGCGTAAAAGAGATGCTGGGCTCCACCCTGCTCTCTATTCATAACTTACATACCCTGATTAGCCTTGCAAAAGAAATTCGGCTCGCTATTTTAGATAATCGATTCAAACAATTTGCTCAAGGATATTTCGCCCAACCTAAAGGAAATTAGCCACAATTTTTCATCAACCTGTATGGGTTGCTCCGTTCCCTACCCCCACTATGACAATTCTCCAATCCATCATCCTCGGCATCATTCAAGGAGCCACAGAGTTCCTTCCCATTTCCAGTTCAGGACACCTGGTGCTAATTCCCCACTTGTTAGGCTGGACAATTCCCGAAAATGACAAATTCGTTTTCGATGTACTCATCCAGGTCGCCACATTAATCGCTGTAGTTGCATATTTTTGGGATGATTTGCTTCACATCACAATTGCCTTTCTGAAAGGAATCATAGCAAGGAAACCATTTTCGGATCCAAAGGCCCAATTAGGTTGGCTCTTGGGTTTGGCGACGATACCTGCTGGAGCCGCCTACTTGCTGTTTGCCGAAACATTCGAAAATGCCTTTGCCAACCCATTTGGAACTTCGCTCTTCCTGTTTGGCACTGCCCTCTTGCTGCTTATCGCTGAATGGGTTGGTAAGCGCAACAGGGATTTCGATAGCATCACCTGGGTTGACGCCATCCTGATTGGCTTTTTTCAAATCCTGGCCATTTTTCCGGGCATCTCCAGATCGGGTTCGACAATTACCGGGGGGATGACGCGCAACTTAGACCGCGAATCCGCTGCCCGATTTTCTTTTCTGATCTCATTCCCCGTCATGATGGCTGCAGGGCTAATCGGTCTGATCAAATTGATCCAACTACCTGATTCTAACGGGCAACTCCTTATCTTCATTCCGGGCTTTATCACTGCGGCTGTCGTTGGTTATATCTCCATCCGCTGGCTGTTAAAGTTTCTCACTCAGCGGCCGCTCTATATTTTCTCCATTTATTGCGCATTATTTGGTATCATCAATTTAGTATTATTGCTTATCTGAGAATATTGACTATGCGCAAGTTCCTCTTGGTCTTTTTACTTGCTTTCACCGCCGCCTGTACTCCCTTCGCCTATTCGGTGCCTCCGCCTGAACCGGAACATCTCTCGGTGGCCTACACGCCTGCTTTAAGTTGGATGGAGGACAATCTCAATCGATGCGCGCAGGATCAGCCCGAGATTTCACTTACCGTTGAGGTGCGCCCTACCGCATCCATCGAAGTTGGGGCTGTTGATGTGACCCTGACGTTAGATACTCTTCCCGAGGGATTTTCTGGCACTGCCGCGCAACTCGGCTGGGAACAAGTTGTGGTCATCGCCAATGCAGAAATCCCCGCAACACAATTAGAACTGCCTGATCTTCAGAATTTATACACCTCCCTGGCACCTGTCTACCAACCTTGGAGCTATCCTGAGAACTCAGAATTGCATACGCTATTCGCTGAAGTTATACTCAAGGAAATTGAGCAATCTCCGCACACAAAAATCGCACCAAATTCTGAGGCTATGCTGGCAGCCGTAAATAATGGTCCGCTTGCAGTTGGATTTATTCCAATTACAGCTTTGGGCGCGGAAAATATACAAATCATTCCCATGCCAGAAGAGATCGCTGCAAAGCTATTTTTGCCCGTCCTGGCATTGACCCCTGAAGAGTCACAAGGGAATGCGCGCATCTTTTTGAGTTGTTTGACAGACTCTTTGGAACTAGATTAGCTTCCCCCACAAAAACCAAAACCGGTCTTTTGGAAACGTATCACTGAGATCTTCATCCCAGATAAAATGACCTGGTACAAATCTATTCATCAAACGCTGATCAAGTGCGTTTAAGATTTCCTGATCTTCGCCAGAAATTTCACCCGCGCTCTGCTTCAGAATTTCAAGCATGACTCGCAAATGAATCTCATGCGCGTAATAATCGGCGAAATCATCTGCATCACGCTGTAAGTCGTTGAGATAATTGCCCCACTGCCGCAGTCGAGAGCGATATTCTTTGTTAGCTTTCCTCTCCCAGGCAACCCGCCACTTGGATTGCAGCATTTCTAACTGCCTTTCGGCATGCCCCAAGCGACTCTGGTTTTGGGCAGAAAGTGTTCGAGAGCGGGAACGCGTCAAAGAGAGCAGCAACCCTCCCAAGGTCAAATGGGGAAAAGCGGTCGCGCCCGGTGATGGATAGCCGCGCAGCGATCCAAACAATTCCCCCGAATGCAGGTATGTTTCTAATTCTTCGAGTGCCGCTTCAATATACCCCAGATCGACGTTTTCATTGTCCCCTATGCTCATTTTTTCTTTTCGGCAAAAACATCATTAATAGCCTGAATCAATTTGGTCGGTGTTGTGGGTTTGGTCAGATATCGAGTTATACCAAGCTCTCGTGCCTGCACCTGCTGTTCAAAGCCAGTTACAGCCGTGAGCATGATTACGGGCGGCACAGGGGTAAGTACAACCTGGAGCGAGCGCATAATGTCAAACCCCGAGCGGCCAGGAATCATCAAGTCGAGAACTATCAAATCGATGGCGCGCCCTCCTTTGTGCTGCTCTTTGACTACTTCGGCAACCTCGTCCCACGAGGAGGCAATCAGTGTTCGATACCCAGCTCGATTCAGGGCCAGTCGCAATAACGCCAACGTATCTCGTTCGTCATCAATGACCAATAATGTTTTCGATGTTCGCGCCATTTCTTCACCTCTAGATAGTATTTTACTACCAAAACTTAACTGTGCAATTTTGAAGCCCTATGTGTATAATACTCCAGATTCAAATTTGAGCTAAAAAATATTTCGCTCATACCAAAAAGGAGCGCATTATGCCAAGGAAGATTCTATCATTTATATTTTTACTCGTGTTGGTGAGTGTTGCCAGTGCATGTATCAGCCAACCCGAAGAAACCCCAGAAGTAAATAGCGAACAACAGGTAACCTTTGCTGTGGAAACGGTCTACGCGCAAATAGCCCTTACTGAAGCTGCTGCTGCCGCAATGGCCACACCCACACCTATACCGACAAATACGCCGCTTCCAACCGAGACACCGACCTTGGTGCCGACAGCCACGCCCACAAATGTCTTCGAAGACGAAGCAGAAGATGAGGCTGCCGAAGCACAGGATGCTGATGCCGGACAAGCACAGGCTCAGCAACAACCGCAACAACAACCCCAACAAGGGTCGCAATCTCAAAGCGAAGGATTGCCTTGCCACAGAGCAAACCTAGAATATGAATCAATTCCAGATGGTACCGAGATCCCCCAAGAACGAGCATTTGTAAAAGTCTGGCGAATAAAAAACACCGGCTCTTGCACTTGGAACAAGGATTATAGTTTGCGCTTCTATAGTGGCGACTTGATGGGCGCGGGTGCCTCAATACAATTAACCGAAGAAAACATCGCCACCTGGGGATATGCAAATGTCGAAGTAGATATGAAAGCACCCAGTGATCTTGGCACACATAAAGGTTATTGGAAAATCGTCAGCGATTCTGGCAAAATATTCGGCGTTGGACCTGATGGCAAGGGCTGGATCTGGATAGAAATCGAGGTTGTTTCAGGAGAGTAGGGCGTATCAACTATTTTAGGAGGAGGCATGCGGCAGAAGGCCGTTTTCGCTTGTTTGTGTATCATCATTTTGATAATAAGTGCGTGTAAGGCTACGCAGATGGCTGCGCCCGAGTCTGAAGTTGATCCTGGCTCTGAACTCACGCAAATTGTGCAAACGGTCTACGCACAGATAACACAAACGGCAATCGCCGCGAAACTCTCAGCGACAGCTACTTATACTGCTACTGTGCCTCCTCCTACGAATACACCAATCCCTCCGACAAATACACCAACCCTCACTTTCACTCCCAAATTTACCGATACCCCCACCGTCACTAACACCTCAACATTGGCACCGGTTTCGCATTGCCCATTAGCAGAGGTACTTCTGGAAACAATTCCAGCAGGTTCTACCTTCCAACAAGATTATTGGTTAGCCAAACAATGGCGAATCTTGAATGCGGGAGATTGTGTTTGGACAACTGAATATCAAATTGTTTACTATGATGGGGTTCAATTTAACCAACCTTTGGTACAGAATTTCAAGCATGAAGTTCAGCCTGGCGATTTCATAACCATTACTTTCGAATTTGCCGCGCCTCAAGAACTGGGCAATCATAAAAGCTGGTGGATGATGCGCACAAATACGGGTGAGTTATTCGGAAATGGCCCTGGAGATATTCCCCTTTATATCGAGATCAACGTAAAGAAAGCTGACCCGTAATAAAATGCAGCAATAAAGGAGTGTCAGTATGAAAAAAACTCTATTTCTCGCCCTGATAATCGTTAGTTTAATTTTAATCACGGGGTGCAACCGGCCTGAGCAAGCTACCCCAGTTTCAGAGGAACCAATCGATGCTACAGCTGTGGTTCAGACCGTATATGCACAGCTTTCAGAAACTGCGCTCGTTGCCGCACTTTCTGCTACGGCCACATCGACCAACACCCCTATTCCAACTCAGACGTTCACCCCTGAGCCACCGACATCAACCCCGACTGAGTCGATTTCAGACACGCCGGAGCCATCCCCAACGGACGAACCCACGGTTACAGCTACCAACAATATGCCTTGCAATCGGGCTAATTTAGAAACCAAATCCATAGCTGATGGTGCGGTCATTCACATCAATCAAACATTCAAACAAACTTTCAGGCTTAAGAATACCGGCAATTGTACCTGGGATCAAAGCTACGAGCTTCGATTTGTTTCGGGTGATTTGCTCAATGCCGGTGCATCAATTATTATGGTTCCAACTGGTACAGTGCCAACCTGGAGTTATGCCAACGTGGATGTATTGATGAAAGCGCCTGGCACACCAGGTACGTACAAAGGTTATTGGATGATTAAGGGAGCTAATGGTGAAATTTTTGGAATCGGACCAAGTGCGGCAACTTGGTTCTGGGTCGAAGTCAAAGTGATCGATCCAGACGCATAAATTTGCTCCAGAATTAGCGCAATGAATCAAAAATGCCTTGAGCAGTTGATAGCTCAAGGCATTTATATTTAACTACTAATGACATAATTGTCATTTTTGGTTGAGCGGCATCCTTGGATTCATTTCGACAGGCCTTATACATTGGAATAATGCAATTTAATTTTACATCAGCCCAAAATATATAATCGGGTCTCAAGGAATCGTCGTGATAAGGGTCAACATTTTGGGGTAGGGTTTGTGCGGAGCACGCCCCCTACCCCCAAATGTGAGGTCTCTCACGGGAATTCCCATAGAACCATATAATCAGATCACACAAGCAATCGCAAGGGTTCTTCCAAATACCTGGCCAGGGCTTGCATGAATTGGGCCGCTTCAGCACCATCGCTGACGCGGTGATCCACAGAGATAGTCGCCTTCATCCGTAATCCCGGCAAAATTTCACCGTCAACCACAACGGGGACTTCCTGAGCCGATCCAACTGCCAGGATCGCCGCTTCGGGGGGATTAATGATAGCAATGAAATGATCCACATCAAACATGCCCAAATTACTCACAGAGAAAGTCGATCCTTCAATATCTCCGGGGCGCACCTTGCCCTCACGAGCACGACCCACCATAGCTTTGGTTTCAGATGAGATTTGCCGCAGTGATTTTCGGTCGGCGTCATGGTTGACCACGGTCAGCAGGCCGCCTTCAACGGCTACAGCCACACCCACATTTACGCTGCCATGATGTACCACATTCTCGCCCTGCAAAGATGCATTCAAATTGGGGTATTCCCTCAACGCCAAAGCAGCCGCCTTGACGATGAAATCGTTCACCGAGATTTTTTCGCCTGCATCTGCCAGCATGGCATTGATCTCTTTGCGTTGGGCAATCACAGGGGCCATGTCAAATTCACGCGTGACATAAAAATGCGGCAGCTGCTGTTTTGACTCCACCATGCGGCGACTGATAGCCTGACGCAGCTTGGTCAGCTGAACTGTTTCATCTGCAGGTGGCGGGCCAAGAGGCGTGAATAGCGGAGCTGCGGCTGCTGCCGGATGGTCGCTTACAGCAGGTGCTGCTTGATAAGATTCGATATCCTTCTTGACAATGCGGCCGCCCGGTCCACTGCCGCGGATCGAGGCTAGATTGATACCCAGTTCTCGAGCCATACGCCGGGCAAGCGGGGATGCTTTAGCACCATCAGGATATTCATCCGCTTCTTGGGACACTGCCTGTACTTGAACGGGAGCGGCCGAACCGACCTCGGCGGGGACTTCAGCCTCGGGAGCAGGGGCATCGTCTTCAGGCTGATCTGACGCTTCAACATCACCTGTCTGACCGACAAGACTTGCCACATCGATCTCCTCGCCCGCCTCTCCGATCACGGCAATCGGCACACCCACGGGAAGAATGTCTCCTTCCTCCACCAAATGATTGTATACCACGCCGGTATATGCAGATTCAACTTCAACAGTGGCTTTGTCGGTTTCGATTTCAGCCAAGATCTGTCCGCGCTCGACTTCCTCACCTTCGGCGATCACCCAGCGCACCAGGACGCCCTCGGCCATATCAAAGCCCAACTTGGGCATACTGACAACTTCGGCCATCAGAGCACCTCCTTGACCGCTTTGACGACATCTTCAACATTGGGTAAGGCAGATTGCTCCAATTCTCTGTTATACGGCAATGGAACTTCAGTTTGCGCAACGCGCTTTATAGGCGCGTCGACATAATCAAAGGCTTCTTCATATATGCGGGCAGAAATCTCCGAGCCAACCCCATAAGAGCGCCATCCTTCTTCGACGATCACTGCCCGATTTGTTTTGCGGAAGGATTCTAAAACTGGGTCCATATCCAATGGGCGTAGGGTCCGCAGGTCTACAACTTCAGCTTCGATACCTTCTTTAGACAACTGGTCAGCAGCTTTGGTTGAGATATCCAGCATTTTGCTGTAGGTCACGATGGTGACATCACGACCAGGTCGTTGGATCTTAGACTTGCCAATGGGTACGGTGTATTCATCCTCGGGGACCTCGCCGCGAGTCTGGTAAAGGGTGGCATGCTCAATGAACATCACAGGGTCATCGGAGCGAATGGCTTCCTTCAGTAAACCTTTGGCGTCGTATGGTGTGCCTGGTGCAACAACTTTCAGTCCGGGGAAATGGGCAAAAATTGCGTCTGGGGTCTGGGAATGGGTGGCGCCTAATTGACGTCCACCACCCCCAACGGCGCGAATGACCAAGGGCACGGACATCTGTCCCCCGAACATGTAGCGCATTTTTGCCGCCTCGTTGACGATATGGTCCATCGCCACAAAGGCGAAGTTAATCGTCATCAACTCGGCAATCGGTCGCATGCCCACCATAGCCGCGCCTATGCCACCACCCACGATAGCCGCCTCGGCAATCGGTGTGTCGCGAACACGTTTGGGCCCGAAATGATCATAGAAACCTTTGGTTACCGCATAGGTTCCGCCCCAAACACCTACCTCTTCGCCCATGATAAAAACTCTTTCATCACGTTCCATCTCTTCCCAAATCGCCTGGGAGATGGCCTCGCGCATTGTAATTCCTTTTATACTCATGCTATTTCCCTTTACTCCGCATACACGTCGGTGAACAATTCTTCGGGGGCCGGTTCTGGGCTAGATTCAGCAAACTGGACTGCCTCTTGAACTTCAGCCTCCACGCGCTCATCGATCTCATCTAGTTCTTTTTCTTTGGCAATCTTTTCTTTGGTCAAATAGGCGCGGTAAATACCAATGGGATCATTCTCCTGCCACTTCTTGACCTCGCCAGAATCTCTATAGCGCTCGGGGTCTCCCATGGAATGACCGCGATATCGATAGGTCATGATCTCCAAGAAATAAGGGCCTTTTCCGCTGCGGATATGCTCCAGAGCCTTGAGCGTGGCCTCACGCACGGCCATAACATCCATGCCATCGACTCGCTCGTTGGGGATACCATATCCCTCAGCTTTTTGCCTGATTTCGGAGACGGCCGAAGCACGGTCAATTGTCGTTCCCATACCGTATTGATTGTTCTCGCAAACCCATAGCACGGGCAAATCCCACACCTTTGAGAGATTCACTCCCTCATGGAAAAAGCCAATATTGGTTGCGCCATCTCCAAACATACAGATCGTCACCCCGTCATTGCCTGCATATTGATCTCCCAAAGCCATCCCGGCAGCAATGGGCAGGTGCGCGCCGACAATGGCATGTCCGCCCCAGAAGTTCTTTTCCACATCGGCCATATGCATGGAGCCGCCCTTGCCCTTAGAAGTGCCAGTAGCTTTGCCTAACAGTTCCGCCATTACCTCTTCGGCAGAAATACCCACATTGATAGCCACGCCATGATCACGGTAAGCTGTGATCATGCGATCTTGGGGTTGGCGAGCAGCAACCAAGCCGGTGCTGACCGCTTCCTGTCCAATATAGAGATGGAGGAATCCTCCGATCTTGCCTTGCTGGTAGAGTTCAGCAGCGCGTTCTTCCACACGCCGGATCAGCACCATCTGATGGTACAAATCTAAGTGATCATTCTTTTCCATTTCGCTATTTCCTTCGCTGATAAATAATTATTGCTTTTTTTGGTCGAGCAAAAATCCAAATAACACACCAATCCCCACTCCAACCCCGACACCTACGCCAATATTGTCTATGGCCACACCTATGGCGGCACCAATGCCAGCACCCAGGGCAATGCCCAGGCTTAGTTTGCTGCCGATATTTGCTCGTTGAGGATCTTGTTCTGTCATGCGGATATATTTTCTTACACAACAACACCGGGCTAAGCCCGGCGTTGCTCGATAACGCTGTTCCTAACGTTCCGAGATCGAATTATACCAAAATTGTCCTTTTTTGTAAGTTATGGGATGTTAGAAATATCTCAGAGCGTAAGTGAAATCTTGAACGATTCCAGGATCAACCACCCCCAAAACCATCCTTGAAGCGTGGTAAAATCTTTCGGTTTCCGAACATCATTAATACAATCATTATGACCCGAAATCCACTCGATCTAAACCCCAAGAACACTAACCCTGGCGTGCGCGCGGCCCGAATTTACTCCAATATATTCAGCCCTCCCAGCATGTTCGCGCTGGTTGGGTTTATTATCGCATGGATTGAATTGCCCTTTTTGCAAGGCACTTTGCATGCAGCAATTTTCGGCTTTCTTTCAACACTCGTTCCCATCCTTTATATCGTTTACTTGTTAAAGACCGGCAAGATCGATGACTTGCACATCAGCAAACAGAGCGAGCGACACATCCCCTACATAATCGGCATCCTGGGCGCCAGCATGGCTTATTTCATTCTGAAATCATTAGCCAGTTCGCCGCTGCTGCTGACGTTCATTCTCACCAATATCAGCGCCATTACCATGCTGGCTCTCATTAACGCTCGCTGGCTGATCAGCGCACACACCGCCAGCATCTCCGCTATCGCCACATTCGCGGGATTTGGTTTCAGCCTAGTGACAGGGTTAGCCATTCTACCTATGGTTGCCCTGACTTTTTACGTACGTCATTTTTTGAAACGCCACACCATCGCCGAAATGGTCAGTGGTTGTATCCTGGGAATTGCCATTGTCCTGACTCTGGCTGCCCTGGGCGCATTCAACACCTAATTTATGTCGCAAAAAAATCCTAACATTGTTTTCATCGTTCTAGATACCCACCGCGTTGACCGGCTTGGTTGTTATGGATATCCCCGAGGGACATCGCCCAACCTGGATAAGCTTGCCAGCCAGGCCACGTTATTTGAAAATGCAATCTCCCCCGCACAGTGGACGATCCCTTCTCATGCATCCATGTTCAGCGGCGAATTTCCCAGCACGCATATGACTGTGCAGGCCAGCAGTATGCTAAGCTCTGACTTCACCACATTAGCTGAACATCTTAAAGACCAAGGCTACAACACAACTGGATTTTGCAACAATCCTTTGGTTGGGGTACTCGAAAATGGCTTGCGACGTGGTTTCGATCACTTCTATAATTATGGGGGCGCCATCCAATCGACGCCCATGGAAAATGGCAACTTGCCCCTAAAAGCGCTCAAGGGCATTCGAGATGGCTATCAAAAAGTAATGGAGCGTGTGTCTGTTCCCATCCAGCAGGCCGTCGCCGGCTCTCCGGCAGTTTTCCAATTCATTCTAAATCCCAAGTTGGTTTCTTTGTGGACACGTTATGCCAACTTCAAGGGTAACGGACCCAGTTCGATCAAAGACACTGTCGATTACTTCCAAAGAAATACTCGGCAAAGCGCTCAACCCCAATTTGTCTTCCTTAATTTGATGGGCACACATCTGCCCTATTCTCCACCCGATAGATTTGTCAAAGAATTTGCCCCCATCATCAAAGAGAACCACGAGGCCGCCAAATTCATGCGCGATTACAACACGCGCGCTTTTCACTGGCTTCTGCCAATGAAAGAACCCTATACCGAGATGGAAGCGCGCACACTGAGTGATATGTACGACGCAGAAGTCGCTTATCAGGATCACCTTTTGGGGCAGCTGCTAGATACTTTGAACAAGCCCCAAATCCGCCAGGACACCATGGTGATCATCGTTGGCGACCACGGCGAAATGTTAGGTGAGCACAACCTTATGGGGCATGGATTGGGACTGTACCAGGAATTGATCCACGTACCCTTGATCATCCGTTTTCCCGGACAGGAACAAGGAGAACGTGTAAGCGAGCCTGTTTCAACAACTTATGTGTATCATACAGCCTTAGAGTGTGCAGGTATTGAAGAGACGACCCCAGAGTATTCCGAAGCAATCAGAACGGGTTCACATAGCCTTAAATCTAAATCCAGAAAGCAGGGCCGCGTTATTAGTGAAGGATACCCGCCGATGAACTTGATCAAGATCATCGAAAAGCAAGAACCGGCGATTATGGCTGAGTTCAACTGTGAGGCTGTCCATTGGGCAATTTTCGAAGACATGCACAAGTTGCTGCGCGTTGATTCCGTTCAAGACGAGCTATTTAATTTGGCTCTAGATCCTCAAGAACTTCAAAATATTGCCAATGATATCGGGCGATTGGAAGAATTGGGCGCCTCGCTAGATGCGTGCCTGGCCTGGGCAGCCAGTCGATCGCCTGGAAATCTCAATCAACAGCCCGGCAATTTATACGACGAGCAGGTGCAAGAAAGAATGCGGGCACTTGGGTATATAGAGTAATTTTTTAATGTCACTGCGAGGAGTCACCGTAGGTGGGCACGACGAAGCAGTTTCCCATCTAAAGCAGGAGATTGCTTCGCCAAGCTGAGCTTCGCTCAGCCGCTCGCAATGACATAGCAAGAGCCAAGGAGCAACAATGATCGATCCAGTAATCTTTACAATCAACTTAGGAAAACTTGAACTCGCTTTTCGCTGGTACGGGCTGTTGATCGCCATTGGCGTGATGGTCAGCGCCTGGATCACAGAGAAAGAAATTGTACGGCGCGGCGGAAAACCGGAATTCGTTTGGGATGCCTTGATTTGGGTTCTGCCGGCAGGAATTATTGGCGCCAGAATCTGGTACGTACTCAACGACATCTTCGGCGGCGGTCGTACTTTTCTTGACAACCCTGGCCGCATCATCCGCATAACCGAGGGCGGGCTGCACATTTTCGGCGCAGTGATTTTTGGCCTCGGCGCGGCCTATATCTTCGCCCGGCGCCACAAAGTTGACATTTTGCTGCTATTAGATTCGGTTGCCCCTGCCATGCTGATCGGCCAGGCCGTGGCGCGCCCCGCCAACTTCATCAACCAGGAACTTTATGGGCCGCCCACCGAACTCCCCTGGGGCATCCCCATCGATGGTCTGCACCGCATTTCACCCTGGAACAACTTTGTTCTGTATCCGGAAGAGACAACCCGCTTCCATCCGACTTTTGCCTACGAAATGGTGTGGAACTTTTTGGCTGCTGGCCTGATCCTTTGGCTTGTGCGCCGCTACGAAGAGAAGATCAAACCAGGTACGGCTTTTGCGGGCTGGCTGCTGTTAGCAGGCATTGGCCGAGTGATCATCGAAGCATTCCGCCCCGATCAGCCACGCATCCCTGGTACAGACTTGAGCTGGTCACGCCTGGTATATGCTCTCCTGGCCGTAATCGGCTTTTTCTGGCTTTTGGTCCGTTATGAGGTTATCAAGCTGCCGTTTCTTTCCGCAGGACCAGAGAAATACAAGCTGCCACGCAAGAAGTGGCGCAAACGGTAAACCAATTCGACGTATGCTAAGTTGAAGATCATCCAGAGCCACAGAGTTCACGGAGTTCATTGATAACTTAATAATCGGGAGTGGTGAAAAACTGGTGTTTTTACAAAATCCAATGCTATCAGTGTCATGGCCCGTCGAAGACGTGCCTACGGCAAGGCCCGCCTTCGGCGTGAACGCAGCCCTTCGACAGGCTCAGGATAAACTCCTCGGAGTGAAGCATGCCCTGCGATCGAAGATCGTGTCGAAGGAAATCCCTGAAACCGAGCGATTAGCAAGCAAAGTCAGATACACGGGATTCCTCGCTACACTCAGAATGACATTGGAGACGTTTGTGTACCCCAAATAGTGAGCACCACGATAATCAGCACTACCAAAAAAATTTCTACGCACCTTGTGGCTTTTGCTTTCGGAGGACCTATGGATACTAACAATGCATCACAAGAACTTCCCGATCCACCACGTGGATTGCGCGCTGTTCCCTGGCGGCTGCCCATTTGGCTCTATCGTCTAAAATTGGGATGGATGTTCGGGCACAGAATGCTCTTATTGAATCATGTCGGCAGGGTCAGCAGGAAGCCTCGCCAAGCCGTCTTGGAAGTTGTGCATCACGATAAAGAAGCCAACACTCATTATGTTGCTTCGGGCTTTGGAGATCAGGCGGATTGGTATAAAAACATCACCCAAAGTCCTGAAGTCACCATCCAAGCGGGACGGAAAACAATTCCTGTTATTGCAGAACAATTAGATAAAAAAGCAGCAGCAGAAATATTCAAGAAATACCATGCCAGAAATCCCAAGGCATTACGCGCCCTGGCCAAACTGGTCGGGTACTCTCTGCCCGACTCTGAAGACGAAATGTTGGCTTTCTTCCGTGAACAGATTCCAATCGTTTCATTCCGACCCCGGTGAATACCACCAATTTTTCCATCGACGACCCTGAAACCTACCCACAATTAGAGATGCATTGGTCCGGAATTTTGCCCAAAGGTTGGTTCTTTGTTAGTTCTCAAATTAAGGGAGAAATTGTCGCTTCATGCATGGCCTTGGTATCAGACACCCACCCCAACAACGGCGAACTCGGTTGGCTGGCTTGCGATCCTGAACATCAAGGAATCGGGCTGGGAGCTGTGGTCAGCTAAGATGTTTGAGATTTGGGAGATTATTTGCGATCAAATCAATTGGCCATTCACACCCAAGAAGTGGAAATCAAACCCCGATATTATTTATGGGTAAAAAGTGCCAAACAGAAGAGTCTTTCGTATATAATGTTATCTAAGCAGTTTTCGGAAAGAAAGTTGAAATAGGAGCCAAGCTCAAACCGAAAACTGCTCAGGCGTGGCGGTTATTTTTGTCAGTACTATTTGAAACACAAACCGGCACGCACTTAAACAAAGAATATTAAAAAGAAAGGAGAATTATCATGGGTAAAGAGGTCAGATTATTCAAAAGTGAAGAACGCAAGAACCGCTCTGAAGTCAGCGAATTCCTTCATCAGCTAGCGGACAAAATCAACGATGGCCAGGTTGTCCTGCGACAGGGCAAAGAAGAAATCACACTCACCATGCCACACAGTTTGATCTTAGAAATCCAGGTTGAGGACGAAGACAAGAAACGCAAAGGCATCCAGCACAGCCTGGAGGTCGAGATTAAGTGGTTTGACGATGACTATTCAGGAGGACCATTGGAGCTTGGGTAGTTCATTTGCGTATCGCTGAAAACCTATTGGGTCGAATCGATGGATTGAACCCTGAATACTTCGCCATCGGCAATATCGCGCCCGATTCTGGAATCCCAGACGAAAATTGGGAAAATTTCGATCCGCCTCCAGAAATCCTTCATTTCGAGGCCACGGAAGGTGAACAGTGGATACTCGCCGATTTAGAATTTTTCCGGCAATATATCCAACCTTTTCGAGATCAAGAGCACAATTCTGAACAGAATTCGTTTTTGTGGGGTTATTTCTTTCATTTGTTAGTTGACAATCTTTGGGACGAGAATATAGACAAACCCACTCGTGGGAAATTCTCCAATAAATTTGAAGCAGATCCCAAGTTCATCTGGGAAGTCAAACGCGATTGGTATGGGCTGGATTTCGAACACGTTCGAGGTAATCCCAACTCAATATTTTGGAAAGTTTTCCTGGATTGTGACTACGCGCAAGACTTTCTCCCCTTCCTGCCTGCTGAGAATATCCAGATAAGAATTTCATACATCAAAGAATTTTATCAAAGGACCGATCAAAAATTAGAGGATTGGTACGGAGCAAGGCCGGATAAATATCTCTCCAAACTCGAAATGGACAACTTCATCAATCTAGCAACCGAGAAACTTCATCAGATATATACATACTTGGTAAGTAAAGATTCTGAGCCAATGGAATCCTCATCAGCATTAGATTTGGCTGTCTAAGGAAAACCAATGCTGCCATTTACCACGTTAATTTGGCTGATCCCTGTTGCTATCGCGCTACATGAGTTTGAGAAATGGAATATTATCCATTGGTATCATCGCAACTTCGTCGATCTACCCAACAAAGCCAGCACAACAACGCGCACGTTCCTGGTTTTTATGACCGTTTTAGGGTTCGTCTGGACCGTTCTGGCGCTGATCCCAAATGATCCTAAAACAGCCTACATTATCTCGCCGCTGGCAGCAGTGCTTACACTCAACGCTTCGCATGATCCAAACAATTCAAGCGGGTAATCGCATGACAGCCATGTTCAAATTGATCAGCCGCTTCTGAATCTGGCTGGCCCGCACGCTACACTTAGAAGGAAGCGCTCGATGACCGCAAAGCCGACGGGTTACGGCAAAGGCAACAAAGCAGAAGGAAACCGGGTGTGGGTGGGGCTGGCGGTTTGTAGAATGTTGAAGAATTATTTTGTTGTGTAATCCCCGATCGCCGGCTGAGTGCTCCCAAAGGGAGCATATCGAAACCAAGAACAACGTCCATCCCTAGATTTCACTTCGACGTGCTCAGTACAGGCACTTCGACGTGCTCAGTACAAGCGATACGTCTGGCGTTGGTTTCGATACTCCGCCGCTTCGCTACGGAACTCAACCGACGCCGGACTACCCAATCAGTGGGCTCACGTTGAAGCCGGGATTTCTAAATCCCGCCCAAACGGGATATGGATATCCCGACTACTCGAAAAAGTTATCTAGGAGAAAATCATCATGCTAACCATCACAGAAAAATGGAAAACAACCTACCCTGGTTCCTCGGTTGGGATACTGGTCATGAAGGATGTCACCAATCCCAAATCACACCCTGATTTAGATGCCATTAAAACTGAGATCGAGGATCAACTACGCGCCCAATTTGGCCATCTTGATCGCGCAGCTTTAAGAGAAACATCTACATTGAAGGCGTATCACGCCTATTACAAAAGTTTCAAAAAAACCTATCACGTACAGCTCCAACTCGAATCTATCCTGCACAAAGGTCGCTCCATCCCCAGCGTGGCAGCCCTGGTTGAGGCCATGTTCACTGCGGAATTGAAAAATCAATTACTCACTGCCGGGCACGACTTGGATATCGTCCAACAACCCATCAGCATCAATGCGGCCGAGGGAGATGAGACTTTCACACGGCTCAACAGCCAGGAGCAGCAGCTCAAAGCTGGCGATATGTTCATTGCCGATGCCAAGGGCATTTTATCCAGCGTGATCTATGGGCCAGACCGGCGCACTGCCATCAACCCCAAAACCACCAGAGCCTTGTTCACAATTTATGCCCCGCCAGGGATTGGTGAAGAAACCGTTGGGGCACACTTATCGGATATTGAGTCGTATGTCAACGTGATCACCCCCCAGGCCAAGACAGCAACATTGAAGGTTTATTGTACATAAAATAACAAACGGGATACAGATTGCAGTTTTGTCAACACAATAATGAGCAATAACCAAATGGTATAATCCCCGCAGAATACATCGAAACTACAATGAGAGAACAGCCAGGATTCCATGAACAAAGCAAAAGATGGTGATCATGGATAAGCAATGCGTTTTGATTGTGGAAGATGAGGAAATTGATCGCTCTTCCGGATCAATTCAACCGCTTGTCTCAACCCCAGATCATCGAACTACGAAGATGAGCAGGGGGCCAATATATCGGCAAGATATAATCTCTCTTCGGTATTTGATAGGGGACTCGGAGAAACCATAATCGACCGCGCTCAAAGAACGTCTAAAATAATTGGCTCTTTGGGAACTCCCGTGAGAAGCCTCACATTTGGGGGTGGGGTGGTGCTCCGCACGACCCCACCCCCAAATGTAGCCTTTTTTCATCGCGATTCCTGGAAACCCAATAGGTGCATATTGTTTATTGGAAACTTAAATGAAAAAACAACTTCGTTTCTTGATCATCGAATATCCTACTTAGTATTAATAATCGGTTTACATACATTATATTTTCCCATAAACCGCACCATTCGGGGCGGATGGCTGCTTGAGGTGAGTTGGGATGCCTTGATCCCATTTTGGCCCATGTGGGGGATACCCTACCTGGCGAGCATCCTTTGGTGGCTTGGTAGCTATATCTGGGCCTATCTCAAAATGGATACGCCTCGCTTCCAAGCACTTATCATAGGAATGGCTTTCACTCTGGTGACTAGTTATCTGGTTTACATTGTTTTCCCCACGTATATTGAAAGGCCGAACGTCGTAGGTACCGGGTGGCAACATGAGCTTATTCGCTTAATCTTTGACAATGATCGGGTAAATAATGCATTTCCAAGCGGACACACTTATTCAACAATGCTGATAGTTTTCTTCTGGTGGCAGTGGCAGCCCAAATACCGCTGGTTATGGGCGGCAATCGCCATCATTATCATCTTGTCAACATTGTTTACCGGGCAGCACAATCTCTTAGGCACCTTTAGGAGGCATTGCTTGGGCATGGTTTGGGTATCTTTTTGGCAATTGGTGGGCTCAAAATAGGCGCTTGCGTGACATCTAGGCACAGCGGTTATTGGCATGCGATCTGGATCTTGGGGCTCCTCCTTGTTGGAGGTATTGTCGCCCTGTATTCATGGATGCCAACAGACGGTGCTACGGGGGATATGAGCAGCTTCACTCCTCAGGGATTTGTGGTTCATTGGATCATCGAAGACCGACCTGAAGGATTGCGAAAGAACGATATCATTACGGGCGCAGGGGGGCGATCAATCGAAGAATGGTTGAACGTCGCTCAACCAGATCCGATCCAGGAAACTGGTCAAACAATTCAATACGATATCTTGCGAAACGGCAAACCACTAGATCTAGAAATTCCCCTAATTCCACTCACATTCCTATCTATACTCAAACATTGGTGGTACCAATTACTCGCCGCGCTGGTATATATTCTCATTGGGATGTTTGTCTTTTTCAACAAGCCCCAACAGCTAGACGCGCGCGTCTTCATGCTCTTTGCCGTTTCACTAACCCTTCAATATGTAGGAGATGCCTATAATTTCCAATATGCTGCGATTCTCTGGCAATGGCCATTTTGGATTCACTTCAGTTTTGAATTTGTGATCTACACGATTAGTGTCGCGACAGCCTGCTACTTCACCCTGATCTATCCGGCCAAACATCCCCTAGTCGAACGTTCTCCTCGCTTAATTCCGTTTTTGCTGTATGTCATTCCCTTGCTGCTCATTTTCCTTGCCGTGCAGCTCTCCCCAAACCGGCACATGGGGCTGAACCTGGCTAATAACCATTGGTGCTAGTTTTAGAGGCTGAATCGAGCGATGGAAAAACGAACT
>CAYQQX010000085.1:0-18647 GCA_964419495.1 uncultured Anaerolineales bacterium | reverse complement strand
ATCGATATCTTACCGCATTAGTGGGCATAATATATACCACAAAGGTACTAGAAAATATATATTATTTTGCCTATGTTTAGTGCCTAATTCGATATTTTAAACATCCAATATATGCACACCGCCCTGTCTCGAAAAATAATCGCCCGCCTCTTCACAATTGAGTGGACGATTAATAACTAGACAATATTTTTCTACTAGGAAGTTGCCGATGCCTTGCGATAGTGTTTTAAATCTTTCCATCCCACCAATTGACGTTTTTCCTCATCCCAAAGGCGCAATCTTAGAGATTTTAAACTACTCAACAATGTAATCGGTTTAACATGGAAAATGGGATTCTCTTTGTAGCATTTAGGTAAATTGTAATTGGGAATGCGGGCACTCAAATGATGGATATGATGGTAGCCTATATTGCCGCTAAACCATTGCAGAATTGCTGGCAATCGATAATATGAACTGCCCTTCATGGAAGCCATGAAGAAATCCCATTTATCATTACGCTCCCAATAAGTTCCTTCGAAATTATGCTGAATGTAGAACAGCCACACTCCAGCGGAGGTTCCCAGCAAAAGGACAGGAATTTGCACCAATAAGTATGTCTTCCAGCCAAACAGCCCAATTAACCCTGCGACTAAAATTACCAATGCAAGATTTGTCCACCATACACTTGACCGTTCGCGCTTACCTTGAGAGGCCAATGGCACACGCTGTGTGACAGCAAAAACGATCATGGCGCCAATCGTAAACAAAATTATTGGATTGCGCATTATTCGGTAGCCAATCTTCTTCCACCACGGCGCAGCGATATACTCTTCGACAGTCCAAGTGCCAACATCGCCAGTTCCACGTCTGTCCAAATCTCCTGCCGTAGCGTGATGAATAGCATGATCATGCTTCCAACGTTGGTAAGGTGTAAAGGTCAGAATACCGGTAATATTTCCCAGAATAGTATTTGCTTTGCGAGATTTAAAAAATGATCCGTGACCACAATCGTGAAATATGATAAATGTGCGCACCATAAATCCTGCAGTTGGGATAGAGAGCGCCAGTGTCAGCCAATAAGAAACCGCAACGCTCCGAAGCATCAGGTAAAACAGGGCTACATAGGGAATTAACGTGTTGGAAATCTGCCATAAGCTGCGCCAAATATCAGGAACGGCATATTGAGAAACAATTTGGCGCAGCTTCTTTTTATCTAATTTCAATTTATCAGCCGAATAACTGAACATCTTCATCTCCATTTATTTTAACTCAACCGGTTTACAGGCAATCGAACAATAAAAGTCGATCCCTCGCCTTCCTGGCTTTCGACCCAAATATCCCCTCCATGTGCGTCGACTACCAATTTACAGTATGCTAATCCTAATCCAGTGCCTTTACGGCGGCCGTGAGTCTTTGAATCAGATTGGAATTTTTCGAAAATTCTCTTTTGTGCACCCGGTGAGATTCCCGGCCCATTATCGTTGACATAAATTAACAGAGTTTCCGGATATGACTCTTCATCAAGTTCGGCCCAAAGTTTGACTTCACCATCATCAGGGGTGAACTTGATGGCATTATCCAATATGTTACCCAAAACTCTGTGTATATGTTTGGGGTCTGCGCTCAGTTCAGGCAAATCATCGGGTGGTGTAACAGCAATGCTGATGTTGGCATCATTTGCCAGTTGTGAAACACGATAAATTACATCTTCAAACAATTCGCCCAGGGGAACTGCTTCGGTATACAAGGGCATCTGACCGTCTTCAAGTTTTGCGATATCTAATAATCCGTTGACCATACTCATCATACGTTCGGTACTGCGATCGGCCATATCCATGAGAGATGTTGTTTGTTCACGAAAAACTTCGTCTTCAATATCTTTGCGAAGGATTCCAATGCTGCCCCTTAGTACGGTTAAGGGTGAACGAAGATCATGTACCAACATATGGGCCATATCTTCGCGTAATTGGGTCAATTTTATTTCCTCGCTGATATCCCGAAATACCAATAACCAGCCCACAATGTTTTCTTGACCGTCCATTACCGGAGAGAGCGTGCGCTCAAGGTGGCGTTCTGGAGGTCCGTCAACTTTTATGACTCGCTTTTTTTCACGCTGTTTTCTATTAATCAGCGCTTGACACTCAATATCCAGCGTTTTGATGGAATAGCATAACCGTTTTATCAACAACTCGGAATCTGCCAATCTAATCGATCCCCAATCGCCTCCAGATAATTCTGTGAGAGGTATCTCAAAAAATACCGCCAAGGCTCGGTTAGCAGCTATGATCCCAAAATCCATATTCAGCATCAGCATACCTTCAGCAGAGGTACGCAAAATCGAGTTTAATTCTTGAACTCGATGCGATAAAGCTTCATCAGTCTGCTCATAAAGTCGGGCGTTTTGAATCGCGACAGCCGCCTGCGCAGCAATAGTCCCTAAAATATCTTTATGGTGCTCGTCATACAGCTCCGTGGCTGTATAAGACTGAACAGAAATGACACCCAATGCATCGTCACCACTCACCATCGGTACACCTAACCAAGATGCGGCAGGTGTACCGATGTGTTCAATGCCGATTTTTCGCAAGGTTTCTTCCACATTCGAGGATATCAATAAAGGCTCTTTCAACCTGAGCAAATATTCAGTCAGACCACTCCCAGCCCGTCGAGATTTCCATTGAACTACCTGCTCGCTTTCTACAACCAAAGGGAATGTGACTTCGTTCTCTTCGGGATAATAAAGTGCCACGTAGAAGTTGTGCACTGGCATTAGTTTGGCAACTTGTTCATACACCGCAGACAAAATTTCGTCGAGATACAAACTTGAACTCAAAGCCTGACCCACTGCCTGGAGGCTATCCAATTCTTGAACGCGCCTCTCAAGCCCACGGGTCGTCAACGCCAGGTTGCGTGCAATCAATGAAGCTGCGACAATCGCCAGGGTGAGCAAAATGAATATGCCTAACCCTAAGTGGGTATAAATCAACGGCAATAAGGGAAGAAAAACCAGGGGAGCAATCTCATATAAAACTAAATTGGGCAGCGATCTTGCGTACATCTGAAGCGCAGCCTTTCCTCGGGCATACATATACCCCCCGGCCAACAGCAGATTGGTGACCATGTAACCCAAGATCAGGCCTAATAGCGCTACCAGGCCTTGGCCCGAGAACTCGCTAAAAGGCAGCTCTCCATTTAGCGAAACATACACCCAACCACCAACAATGATACTGATACTTTGCATGCCAGCATTAGCAAGGGCTACTGCTAAAGCGCCCAACCTAGATTTCACTCTTGGAATACCAATCCGATCTCCAAATATCTGACGCACACCCTGATGTAGAACAGCTCCTAAAAACGCTCCCCAGCCTGCCGGAAAGGAGCCTAGCACCAGGAAGGTTGCCAAGGTGGACATGGGCAAGAATGAAACTGTACCCCCTGCAAAGGGCACCCCAAATATGGTCGTAAAAACAATTAGGAACAGAAATACAACAAAGCCTAAAGGATTTTCAACTGCTGGTTGCGCGGCCAATGATGCAAAGATTAGATACGCAAGCACCACTAAGCCAAAGCCAACCGAGAAATAATAGCGGTGTTCAGTTTTCATCGAGAACAAACACCTTCCCTTCTTGATCATAATCACAATGATGGCAATTTATAATTGCTGTTTACATTGTAATTGATTAATAAGGGAAATGCATTTAAATTGTGTGATTGATAGGTTTTTTTGTTATGAGAGATTCCCTTCGACACGATCTTCGATCGCAGAGCTTGCTTCGCCCCGCCTTCGGCAAGGGCTCACGCCAGAGGCGGACCTGCGGCTATGACAAATTCATTAGCAAACTTGCACATTGGGTTAATTATTTACCACCCTGTGACCTGACGGTGCTCCCACCGGAAGTATTGCTGGTCAAATGCGGGCTACCATAATAATCAACACTGCTGCCACCACTGGCGTTGACCACCAGCTTATCGGTCACCCACAATTCAGCATCCCCACCACCGCTAACATCAAGAACCGCATCGCTGCTTGCCAAGTTTTCAGCTTCATAACTGCTGCCGCCGCTGAGGTTGACATCTTGCTCGTTCACTTGACCAGCTATTTGAGCATCCCCTCCACCGCTGATGTGCAAACTGAAATCTTTGGCAACTAACTCATTGATATTAGCCTCACTGCCACCACTGAGGTGTATGCCCAATTTATCCGTTTCAATTACGTTTGCATCAAGCTCGCCACCGCCCGATATCTCTATCCCACGAATTTCGGTCATAGTCAGATAAACACGAATGGGACGAGTAGGGCGATAAGCGGTTTCTGGATATTGATCTTGATATCCTATCCGCAGGGTATCACCAAGAACTATCGTTTCAATCTCGGGGAGGAAATTATCCTCAGCTTCAATCTCTAACGAAATCTTCTCTCCTTGAGATAAGATCAATTCCATCCCACAGCAAATATCAACTTCATCAAAGCCGCTGACATCCCGCATCTCTCTGACCACATCCCCCGAGCCGACCATAATTCGCCCTACACATGCGGGTAAAATCAGCGTCGATAATATGATTGCAAATAAAATAATTTTCTTCATCAACGTCCTCCATCAGAAATAGAAATCTATCCCATATCTACGACCAACTCTCGATTAAGTTGTAAAAAATACAAATCCCTTAATCTCTGATCTCCAAAATCCGGCGAGCTTCATTAGGCGAGGCAACCTCTCTCTGCAGTTGCTGAACAAGTTTGACAGCGTTCTTTACAAATTGGGCGTTGCTTTCCGCCAAAACTCCCTTGCTCAGATACAGGTTGTCCTCGAACCCCACACGGATATTTCCGCCCAATAGAATACCCATGGCGATCATCGGCAACTGAGTCTTTCCGACGCCCAGTACAGACCATTTTGCGTTTGAGGGGAGCTTGCTTTTCATGAATAACAGATTTTCAATGTTGGCTTCTATGCCCCATTTGACACCCATACACAGCTGAAAATAAGGTGGGCTTTCGATCAGTCCTTGCTCAATAAGATCGATGGCTTGAGAGATATGTCCCAAATCGAACACCTCGATTTCGGGCTTGACTCCATACTCACGCATGCGCTTAGCAGCCAAAACTCCCCACTCTGGTGAGTTAACGAATACTCCGCCGCGGAAATTGAGCGTACCCACATCTAGAGAACAAATGTTTGGCCCAAGGGCCAATGGCGCGAGGCGGATTTCGAGTTGGTCTTCGGCTCTTCCGCGAAGGTGGAATCCCGAAGTAGTCAGGTTGATCAAGATGTCGCTATGATCTCGAATCCGTTCTACAACCTCACGGAATAATTCGACATCAGAATTGGCATCCCCGGTTTGCGGATCTCTAACATGGATATGAACGATTGCTGCACCTTCCCGCCAGCATTCAATCGCCGATTCTGCGATCTCTTTAGGAGTGTATGGTACGGCAGGATTCTGCTCCTTGGTTGGTGCTGATCCTGTAATGGCTGCTGTGATAATTACTTTTTCAGGCATGAGTGAAACTCCAATTTATTCGCTTCCCAGAACACTTTATACAAATCCGACTGACGAAACGGAGAATCCAAATAATAATTGAACGTTGAAATCGTGTTTATCAACTGGATATAAAAGAGCGGCCACTCTTGAATGACCGCTCTACACTTTTTTAAAGATACTTATAACAATTGCGTCTTGTAGAATCATGAATCGTAGCCGGGGTTTCCAAACCCCGTGAAGCGAGATTATGAAATCTCGACTACAACAATACATGGCACTTCATACCGCAATATGTTTGACTTTAGCATTCATTATTCTTGCCTCCTAATCACTCCAAGACTATTATAGAAGACGATTTTTCCCCGCACAATATCACCTGGGAGCTATGTTTGATTTGCCAAGAATTCCATTACAGCTTGATTGAATTCTTCTGGACGTTCGGCGGGTGTTGCGTGCCTGGAATCTTCGATCACGACCAGTTGTGCATCTTCCATTTTGGCAACAAAGTGTTCTTTTTCTCCAATCCAGGCATAATCCTGGTCGGCCGCGATCACCAAAGTGGGAATGTCAATTTCTCCGATGTGCTCCATCACGCTCCAGTTCACCAGAGATCGCATTGAGGCAAGATAAGCTTGACTATCATTCTCAGCCCAACGCTCAACAAATATTGCCCGGATATCATCATGCTCAACCTTGGGGAATAATCGCTCACTTAACACCTGACCCATCTTGCGCATGCCGATCAATCGGATAATAAACTCGCGCTGCACCACAACCATACGTTCCTTAAAAGAGCGAATAACTAGCTCAGGTGCTGCGTTAGCAATGACCATGCTTCTGATTAGCTCAGGATGATCTACAGCTAACTGAAAAGCGATCATACCCCCCATAGAAATACCCACCACGTGTGCCGAATCGATGTTTAAGGCCTTCATAAAGGCGGCCGTGTCCTCAGAAAACATTAGCATCGAGTACGGCCCTTTGGGTTTATCCGTGCTTCCGTGGCCGCGTGCGTCAAATGTGATCACCCGATATTTTTCAGCAAATACAGGGACCTGCATTTCCCAATCACGCAGACTCGATCCAAGACCATGAATGAGCAAGAGGGGTTCACCTTCACCCCTGATCTCATAATTCATGTTGATGCCGTTGATATGTATGTTTGGCATAATATGACCTCTCATTCGTTTTCAAATAATTCGTTAGAAAACCAAAGCGACGTTTGCCCAGGAAGCGATAACCATGCTCGACCCAGTGAATCTGTTTCAACTGCACAATAGAATGGGCTGAGGTCGGCGAGTTCTTCAACTTCTTCCCCAGAAATTATATATAATCGACTTCCGGCACACAGCCAGCCATCCCCGTTTGGCGATAATGCCAAATCACCTGGGCCATCTTCGCTGATCAATGTCCATTCGCCATCGATCATACGGAAGAGAATAAATACCCCGGTATCACAACTCGCGCCTCCACAAGGCGCAAAGGTGACCCAAATGGACCCATCGCCGCCTAATTCAATCTCGGCGATATAACCCCAACGAGAGCCCCATTTTATATCAAACTCTGGCGCGCCGAAATTCTTCCAACCCCAGCGCCAGGTGTAGCGCCAAAGAGCATCGTCCACACCAATCCAAATCGCACCATTCTCGCCAACTTCAACATCTTCAACACAGCCTGTTCCCACCACCTGAGATGTCCGCCCCCACCAGTAGCGCCCCTTGAACCAGCGCGCGCCCTGGCCCTGTGGACCTGGGCCCATCCAGGCGCAATCCGTAATCCATACATCTCCCACACTATCGAGGGCCATATCATTGAGAGAATAGGCAAATCCATTTTCTATCATTTCATCAGAGGGGTAATATCCTGCCTGATCGGCATCGTAGATACGCCAACTTTCACCATCGAACCTGCGTACGTCACGGCTGGTAGAAAGCCATACCCAGCCACGTTCATCGGTTATCACTTCCTCACTGACAGTGGCATATTGATTGGCACGCCAGAGAGGTCCCGCCGGAGTCCAACCCGATTCCAGGCCGTAAATTTGCCAATCTTCACCATCCCATGCGGAAATGGTTTCACTTTCCTTGTCTGTCACCCAAGTGCGCCCTAATTGATCATGGCCCAGAAGGATGTCTCCATGCGCTGGATGAAGAGTCCAGGCAGTGCCGGAAAAACTCTTCAATCCCTGGCCCGTGACTAACCATAGCACACCATCGGGAGCAACAGACAACTCAAATATTGCGCCATGCGCTTGATCGTTTAGGATTTCCAGGGGAATGAAAGAAGCGATTGATTCGGGAGTCGGTGTATGTGTTGGGGTGATTGTCGGCTGGGGGGTTGGCGTCTCGGTGGGAGGCAGTTCCGTTGCCGTAGGGATATTAGGATTTGTGGGAGTTTGTGTAAAGGTCGAAATGACAACCTGGGACTCGGGGGCAACAGATTCCGCTGGCGAGGCAGAGATTTGGGAACAGCCCGCGAAAAAAACTATTAGCGATGTATAGATTGTGATCTCGAACCAACGACTTTGCATATCCAACACAGAAATCAGGCCCTAAAGGTTTTTGCTCCTTCGCTGCGCTAGAAGTGCTACGCAAAACCTTTGGAGCCTATGATTTATTGAAAATATTTATCCTCTACCTCTGCAAGGTAATCAATACAGGCAACATCATCTGCATCTTTACTGGGAGATGTTTGGAACCAGGCATCCAGGATTTCAGCAGCAACCCATTCCGAGGTAGTCCTGATGCTCATCGCCAGGATGTTGGCATCATTCCACAGGCGCGCCCCGCGGGCCGTCTCGGCATCTCCACACAACGCACAGCGCACCCCGCGCACTTTATTAGCCGCCATGCTGATACCGGTTCCCGTCCAACAAAAAAGGACGGCCTGTTCGTACTTTCCTGTGGAAACTTGCTCAGCCACTTCAACTGCTACGTCCGACCAGGGAGCCGGTTCAGTCACCAATGCCCCGTACAGGTCGACCGTAAATCCGCGCTTTTCAAGATCGGCGACGACAGCGTCAGTCAGCTGCGTTTTCATGTCACTACCAACGGCAATTTTCATGGATCACTCCTTCTCGGTCTCAGTAATTTTACCCCCACGAACTGTTGCACCCAAAACTAAGCCGGCGCTGATCAATACCAGGTTCTTTATGATATATTGACCCTCCAGGGTTGGCGCGTAGGGGATGCGGGTGAATGTTTCCAAGGGGAATAGAATCAAGGGCGTCATCGTGCCCATCATTTGGGTGAAAAGTAAGAACAGAGTGCCCCGCATGAAAACCCCAGAAATCAGGCCCAAGCCAATCAGAGTTTCCCAAGCCGCCAAAATAATGATCGAAACTTTGGGCGTAATAAGCCCAAATGTGAGCAGCTCTATTGTTCGGGTTGCCAATTCATGTGCCGGGCTCAAACCTGGGAAGAATTTCAAAAATCCAAACCACAAGAAGACAATGCCCAAACTTATCCTCATCAGTGTGATCCCATAGCGGCGCATGAAACTGGTTATGCCATCGTCTGCTCGAATGTAAAAAGTAACTAAGTTGGTCATTTGGTTCCTTTCAAAGTAATGACTGGATTGGTTGTATAATCCGATTCGATCGCTATCTCTTTACGGCTGAAATCGGATTTCTTGACCGGGAGTTAGTATAAATTGGTTTGGTAAATCATTGATTTCGACGAGGCGCTCCCAAGTTTATTCATCAAACAATTCTTTTGCGTTAGCTTTCCAACCCTGTCATATTAAGACTGACCTGCCAAAGGCGCTGCCAAACATCTTCCATGTAGGTAGCCGGATCAGAATCGAGGGCTTTTTCTTTGTAGAAATACTTCCCATTAACACCTTCAACTTCTGAAGAACTGGCCAGGTAGACCACCGTACGAGCGCCTTCTTTAACAGGGATGCCCTTCCATTTCAGGTATAAGGGTTGGAAAATTTTGGCAACCAATCCGTTGTTCATGCCCATATTGGTGACAACCAGGCCGGGATGTAAAACATTGGCAGTAACGCCTGTGTTCGCCAATCTGCGCGCCAACTCGTATGTGAAGATCACATTAGCAAACTTAGAACGGCCATACACTTTACGGAAAGCATAATCATGCTCATTTTGTAGATCATCAAAATCGAGGGGGCTGCCCAAATGCGACTTTGAAGCCACATTGACGATGCGAGCCGGCGCGCTGGCCTTCAATGTGGCTAATAGAAGATTAGTCAACAAAAAATAGTTGAGATGGTTGGTTGCAAACGTCATCTCAAAACCATCTACACTGACCTGGCGTCGTAAGAAAAGTGCGCCGGCATTATTTACCAGCACATCCAATTGAGAATAACGCCGCTGAAATTCAGCAGCCAGCTCGCGTATCTGCGCAAGGGACGAAAGATCAGCAACCAAAAAATCCGTTTTTGCATTGGGAACCTGTTGAGTGATTTCCTCTATGGTGCGCTCACATTTCTCCGGGGTGCGTCCCGCCAGGATCACGGTAGCGCCCATGGCTGTAAGCTCAAGCGCTGCCTGCTTGCCGATGCCCGCTGTGGCACCGGTGACCAAACATATTTTGTTGTCCATATTTATCGATTGTTCCATGTTCGTGTTCATGTATTTTCTCACTCAAGAATTATTCAAAACCAACCCCACTAGTATACCGAAGATTTCCGTTATAATTCATCGTCATGAAGAAATACTTTCGCCGCTCTATCGCCATTACCAATGAGCACGGCTCGTGGGTATTTTTATTGAGTCCTCTGTTTATTGGATTATTTGCTGGAAAAAGCTGGTCGATCCCAACGATCTACCTTTTTGTAGCCGTATTGTGCGCTTTTCTCATCCGACAGCCTATTGCGATTGCCGTCAAAGCCTACAGCGGCCGACGGCCCAAGCGCGATCTTCCCGCGGCGCGCTTTTGGATTGCTATTTATGGGACTCTGGCATCTATCTCACTCTTAGGCCTCATATTACAGGGTTATGGATTTTTACTCTATCTGGCTCTCCCCGGCATCCCTGTATTTGCCTGGCACTTGTACCTGGTCAGCAAACGCGCCGAGCGCCGTCAGATGGGGATTGAAATCATCGCCAGCGGCGTCTTGGCATTGTCAGCGCCGGCCGGGTATTGGATTGGTGTTGGTTCTCCAGATTTCACCGGATGGCTGTTATGGGGATTAACCTGGCTGCAATCAGCCGCTTCCATCGTGTACGCTTTCTTGCGTTTGGAGCAGCGAGTTTGGAATGAAATCCCTGATCTTAAGACTCGCTTCAGAGGTGGTCGTCGCGCATTGCTTTACACCAGTTTCAATCTGACCTCGGTGGGGATACTCTCCATTTTGGGCATACTGTCTCCCTGGCTGTTCCTGCCATTTCTGATCCAATGGCTGGAAACCCTTTGGGGAGTGGCAAAACCCGCTGTGGGATTCAAACCGACCGCCATTGGCTTCAGGCAGCTGGCTGTCAGCATCGCCTTTACAATCGTATTTATTTTAGTGTGGAACTAATTCCCACGTAACCCGTACACCTTAATAGGGTTATTTTAGATGTATACTTTGCAAGCAAGATATAATATTGTACAATCCTGAAAGAAAAAATACGTCCAATTGGAGGAAATTCTAATGACCGAACAACCCATGAACCCCGAAATCACCAGTGATGACAAACTTTGGGCAGCCCTGGGCTATCCCATCCCTTTGATCTCGATTATCGCGCTGTTGATGGAAGAAAAGAAAGATCGCCCCTTTATTAAGTTTCATGCTGTTCAATCGATCGTATTCAACATTGCTATCTGGGTCGTCATACTCGTACTGAGCGTTGTGACCCTGGGCATCGGCGCAGTCTGCGCGCCAATCTTCTGGCTGGTCACTCTTTGGCCCGCATTTGACTCATACAACGGCAAGTACACTGAAATCCCCGTCGTGACCAACTTCATCAAAGGCCAGGGCTGGGTCTAAATATTGTTTTCTAAATTTACAAGAAAGTGGAGTGCGCTCTCATTGGCGCACTCCGCTTTTGATTAACCAATATTTGAATATACATCCGACTGCGACGCCCAAATTCGAGAAAAATGCAAATTACTGCCTGAGCGGACACTGAGCTTGTCGAAGTGGTAGTCGAAGGCTGGTTATTGGCGTCTCCGCTCAGGATGTTACACTGTTTAGTGGCAACTTGCGTTAATAACCCTTCACATAGCGATTATGAAATTCAATCCAGCGCGGCAGCACTTCTTCGAGAAGTGGAGTCGGGGGCAAGAAAGCAATCCGCAGGTGATTTGTCCCAGCTTTCTGCCCGAAACCCGATCCATTCACCGTGCACAGTCCGGTCTCTTCCAGCAGCGCCATGCAGTAATCGAAATCCGTTTTCCCTTCGGGAAGCTTGTTTAACCTGGGAAATAAATACATGGCGCCCGTCTCGCCAAAACATTCCACGCCATCCATCTTTGTAAAGGCTTCGCGGATCATAGCCGCCTTTTTACGGAGATCACGCAATATATTCTCTTTCTCTTGAACGAAAAGATCGTATGATTGGCTGTCATTCTGAGGAGGACTGACCATCAAGAATGTCAACAACTGCCCAGCCGTATTGGAGCACAAACTCACCGAAGCCTGCTTTAGAAGCAAATCCAAGAAATCTAAATTGCTGCCCTGCACCTTTGGAGGGTTTCGAACTTCAAGATAACCGCCCCGATGCCCACACTCACCATAGAATCCCTTAGAAATGCTGTGCAAACTGAACAGAGGTACATTCAAATTCCCTAACGCCTTGGCAATTGAAATGAACTGACCGTTATATATATTCTCTTGATATACCTCGTCAGCAATAATTACCAAGCCATTCTCATGGGCAAATTGGATCACTTCGTTGATGCTCTCTTCGCTAAGCACCGCGCCTGTCGGATTGCCTGGGTTTATGACCACAATGCCTTTCACCCTGACACCCTGTTCCCTTGCATTTTGTATGGCTTCATCGAGGACAATTCGGCTGAAGGCCCAGTCATTATCCTCATCGGGATAATAATCTACTTGGACACCCCCAGCTATCTTGATCGAAGCCGAATAGAGCGGATACTGTGGAATGGGTATCATGATGCCATCGTTCTCATCGGCAATCAGCAGGTCAATGACAAACTTGACACCGCCGCTGGCCCCGGTGGTCAGAAAGATGTTATTGGGATCTGACTTCAGCCCCCCTTGTCGTTCAACATTATCTCTTCTGTCTATAAATTCAGCAATCGCTTCACGGATAAACTGGAAACCTTTGCTCTCGGTATAAGCCCCAGTGCCATTTTTGGTCTGGCGGATAATCTCTTCGCTGAGATCGAGCACATCATCTGAAACGAAATCATCATCCCGAAGATCGCTGGCCGGACTCTCTTCAAACAATTGCTTTATCTGTCGCTCACGTTGAATTTTGGAGGGATCTTCCACAAGACTGAGCACCTGGCGGTAATAGGTCATCGAAGGTTGACCTAAGGCTTGCGGGTTGCCAATATTGCAAAAAATGATTTGTTTGCCTTGGCGTTGAAGTTCTGCAGCCCGCTGAGGAACCGGACCCCTAACTGCGTATTCCATCTCCAAAATATTCTGATTGACGTTGATGACAGGTACTGAAGAAGTTGCCAAAATGACCTCCAGCCAAATTTGATTTCAATGAGTGCCAAGAAAGTATAACGTAAATTTGATGAATATTTTACTCAATTTTTAAGCACAATTTGTGCCACCGCTTGACTTTTCAGGCACAGCAATCTAAAATTGAGTAAACCAAAATTGAATACCCGAATGCTGGGGAGAGACCCGTGTTCTAATCTACGGGCACCGAAGGTGCAAACTCTGATCCATCGCCACAGGCGTCCAGGAGTGAAACTCTCAGGTAAAAGGACCCAGTATTCGTAATCCCTCTGGAAAGTCGCAAACAAGTTTGCGGCACCGACGGGGCAAGCTCCGAGCATAGTCGAGGAGTGAATCTCTCAGGTCTACGACAGAGCGCACGCTGCCATCTTACGCGTGCGCTTTCGTTTTAGAGCGCGATCTCCGCTCGCTCTCTAAAACGCTCCAATGCAAGAGCATCGGAGTAGCCAAGTGAACTTAAAAATCTTATCAATTTCATCCCACCCAACTGGATTTAGAAAAGGAGTCTCTTATGAACTTCCCCAAAGAACTGAAATACACCAAGAACGACGAATGGATCCGCGTCGAAGGAGACGAAGGCACCATTGGCATCACTGATTATGCGCAAGACCAGCTATCTGACATCGTCTTTGTCGAATATCTCGTCGATGTCGGCGACTCGTTCGACAAAGGTGAAACCTTTGCCACGGTTGAATCCGTCAAAGCCGCAGCCGACGTCTATTTGCCAATTGCCGGTGAAATTGTCGCCCTTAATGAAGATCTTCCCGACGCTCCCGAGCAAGTCAACAGCGACCCTTATGGCGCAGCCTGGATGATCAAGATCAAGGTCAGCGACGCCTCTGAACTAGACGCACTCATGGACGCTGACACCATCGAAAATTTGGAGCGAGACCACTAATCAGTGGTCAGTGAAAAGTGGAAAGCGGTCTATCTAACCACCAACCACTATCCACTCACCACTAATAAGGAGCTAATATGTTCTTACCCCATACCGACGCGGATCGGGAGGCTATGCTGCGCACCATTGGCGCAGATTCACTGGAAGATTTATTTTGTGATCTGCCGGATGTCAAGCTATTCCCTAAGATCCACCTCCCCAAAGGGTTGACAGAGATCGAGGCGTTGGCTGAAATCACGCATATCGCAGATGCCAATGAAACTACTGAAGAGTTGATCTCATTTTTGGGTGCCGGTGCTTACAATCACTACACACCCGCCGTTGTGGACTCGATCCTGCGCAGAGGCGAATTCTACACCGCCTACACCCCCTATCAACCGGAAATTTCCCAAGGAACGCTGCAGGCCATCTTTGAATATCAAAGCATGATCGTTGCCCTGACCGGCATGGATGCATCCAACGCCTCGCACTATGATGGCGCTACTGCCGTTGCCGAAGCCGTCAATATGGCTTATCACAACTTCCGCGGCAAACGCTCGAAGATCGTGCTCTCTCCGGGTCTTCATCCCCACTATCGAGAAACAGTACACACCTACGTGGTCGATTCAGACATCCTACTTGAAGTCGAGGA
Organism: uncultured Anaerolineales bacterium; assembly: GCA_964419495.1. Lineage (GTDB taxonomy): Bacteria > Chloroflexota > Anaerolineae > Anaerolineales > UBA11858 > NIOZ-UU35. The sequence continues at coordinate 4,047 of CAYQQX010000085.1, read as the reverse complement.
CATCCCCCTCGACGCTGGCCCTGAGGCGCTGATCCCTCTGATTGATGAAAACACGGCCCTTGTGTCTGTACAATATCCTGACTTCTTCGGTCGCGTATTCGATTATACAAAATTAGTCGAAGCCGCCCATGAGGCCAAAGCGCTGGTTGCCGTACACGTCAACCCCCTGGCCCTGGGTCTGCTTACGCCCCCAGGCGAATTCGGCGCTGACATCGTCACAGGCGAAGGCCAATCTCTGGGAATCCCCATGGCCTTTGGCGGGCCCTATTTGGGCATATTCGCCACTCGTGATAAATATGTTCGCAAAATGGCTGGCCGCATCGTTGGAGAAACACAGGATACACGCGGTCAACGTGGTTTTGTGCTCACCCTGAGCACCCGCGAGCAACACATCCGCCGTGAACGCGCCACATCCAACATCTGTACAAATCAGGGATTACTGGCTTTAGCCGCGGCCGTTTACTTGAGCTTGTTGGGCAAAAATGGGTTGCGTCAATTGGCTGAACTTAATTATCACAAAGCGCATTACGCGGCCAAACAAATTGCATCGATTGACGGTTTCGATCTGGCCCACGCTGAGCCTTTTTTCAACGAATTTACCGTGCGCTGTCCCAAACCTGTTGCTGAACTCAACGAAGCATTACTCCATTACCACGTCCTTGGTGGCTACAACCTGGGAGAGTCTTATGCTGGGCTTGACGATCACCTGCTCATCGCAGTGACAGAATTGATCACCAAAGAGGAAATCGATCACTTTGCAAACGCCCTCAAGGAGGTAACCAATGCCTGACCTTTCGACATCGCTCAAGGTAGAGCCTACCGTATTTGATATTTCTTCCCCAGGACGGCAGGGGCACTACTTCCCTGAGTCTGATGTTCCCAAGACCGATCTCCCCAAAGGACTCGTTCGTGAGGATTTGCCCCTCCCCGAGATTGCCGAGGTGGATGTGGTGCGGCACTTCACGCGCCTCTCACAGTTGAACCACGGTGTGGACACAGGCTTCTACCCCCTGGGGTCTTGCACCATGAAATACAACCCCAAGATCAATGAAGTCACCGCCCGACTGGCTGGTTTCGCCAACATCCACCCCCTGCAGCCTATCGAAACCGTTCAGGGCGCGGTCGGATTGATGTACGAACTCCAGGAGTGGCTTAAAGAGATCAGCGGCTTTGCCGGCATCAGCCTGCAGCCTGCAGCTGGTGCCCATGGTGAACTGACCGGTGTTCTGATCATGCGCGCATACCACAAAGCGCGTGGTGACGAAAAACGCGTCAAGATGCTGATCCCTGACTCGGCCCACGGCACCAACCCGGCATCATCTGCTATGAGCGGCTTGAAAATCGTCGAAATTCCGTCGGATGCGCGCGGCAACATAGATATGAATGCCCTGTGCGAAGAATGCGACGACACCCTGGCTGGCATCATGATCACCAATCCCAATACCCTGGGATTGTTCGACGAGAATTTCAAGGAAGTTTGCGATTGCGTCCACGAGGCCGGCGGCCTGATTTACGGCGATGGCGCTAACTTCAATGCCATCATGGGCATCTCACGCCCCGCAGATATCGGCGTGGATGTGCTGCACTTCAACCTACACAAGACCTTCTCCACCCCGCACGGCGGCGGTGGGCCCGGCTCTGGACCCGTTGGCGTAACCGAAGAACTGGCTCCCTTCTTGCCAGGGCCGATTGCGGCTGTCATCGATGAAGGCAGCGCAGAAGAACCGCCCTTGTTCGGGCTGGTCAATCCCGAAAAGAGCATCGGGCGCGTGAAGGCCTTCCACGGTCACTTTGGTGTCATCGTGCGAGCTTACACCTATATGATGATGCTCGGCGGCGAGGGCCTAAAAGCGGCCTCGGAACACGCCGTGCTCAACGCCAATTATCTTCAGGCACGCTTGCGCGACACCTACAAGATCCCCCACGACCGTATTTGCATGCACGAGTTCGTTGCTGAAGGTCACTGGGACGATGCTCCTGATATCCATGCCTTGGACATCTCCAAGCGCCTGATGGATTTTGGCATCCATCCCCCCACCAACTACTTCCCTCTGATCGTACCCGAAGCGTTGATGATCGAGCCCACCGAGACAGAGAGCAAAGAGACGTTGGACGTCTTCGCCGACACCATGATCCAGATCGCCGAGGAAGCCCGTACCAATCCGAAGATCCTGCAAACCGCACCCCACAATACGCCCTTTGGCCGTTTAGACGAGGTCAAAGCAGCGCGCGAATTAGTACTATGCTGTTGGTTCCCTGAGGATAAGGAATAACAATAAATCAGTTAATTTGTCATTCTGAGCAAAGTGAAGAATCTCTGATACGTTCATGACATTTGAGCCTATGCAGCTATTAGTTCCATGACTGTATTACCAAAAAAGGTGCCTGCTGCGAAATACCGCAGGCACCTTTTTTTGATTTTTATATTCTCGAGATGCAAGCCCTTATTTTATGTTGATAAGTACGGCTCGCACAGCCAAGCGCCAATCGTACTCCCCACTGGCTTCATCATACCCCTGGCAAGTGATCAAGGTGAGCATGTCATACTCCGAATGCGGCAGGGCCCGCAGATCGTCGGCGCGTACCTGAATCACCTCGCGCACTTCGTAAACGTGCTTCTGCCCAAAGGCCTGGATGATGATCTGGTCGCCGTGCTGCAGGGTGTGCAGGTCGATGAAAGGACCAGGCTGATTTTGCGCATCCCAGACGTGGGCGGTGATGGCGGTGTTGCCAGGCCAGGTGGGGAAGGCGGTGCCTTGCAGCCAGCCAGCACTTTCGACCAGCCAGCTAACATCCCAGCCGTCAGCAGTCAGTGGCACCCCCACGATGGGCAGCTTCAAGCCCAGAGTTGGAATTTCCAACCGCAGGTCATTGCCGGGATCAAGGTTGGGCGACTGGTTTAAGCAGCAGGCATTTTCACATTGGATAGTACCAAGACTTTGCTGTTGATCTAGGTCGAAATAGGATTTCTCAGTGGGCTGCTCAGGCAGGCTAACGATCATACCAGGAACAAAGCCAGTTTCAGGCATTGTGGGGATCCCGAGACCGAACAGGCTCAACTTGTAGACCACGGCGCAGACATATTCTCCATCCACAAAGGTGGTCAGCACCTCCCAATCACTCCCCCCATGTTTGTGAAATACGTTCAGAAGATGGCGATTGCCACCCACGGCGCGCAGCTCCGCGGCGGTGGGCTTGATGCACACCCCGATAGGGAAGTCGAAATCGCTGACGATCGCCCCGGTGTAGTCGCGCACGATGATGTCAAATATACGCCCATCCTTCCCTAGACGGATATTATTCCCAGAAAAAGCAGCATCTACCTCGATGATAGACAGATGCAACTGCGGGAAGAGCACTTTGACCGGGCCGTAGGTGAACACCCCACCCTGGCTGCCGATAGTGAAGCCGGGGGAGCCATCCTGCCCCAACCCTGTACCAGATCCAGACACGGCACCTATGCCATTTCCCTGAATGCTAAAATTGTAGGGGTTCTCATCGTAATCATTATTGGCGATGCTGACTGTGGCTTCACGGGTTCCCGTGGCGCTGGGTTCGAAAGTGATTTGGAAGTAAGTGATCTGGCCGTTTCCCGCTACGGGCGTGGTGGCATCCGTAGTCAGGGAGAAATCCGCCGCGTGGGTTCCTGCGATAGTGATCCTGGGGTTGTCGGTGAGATCAATATCTTCACCCCCTGTATTTTTTATCACAAAGGTGTGCAGCTGCGCATCGCCCACGGTGACATCCCCGAAATCGGTCAGGTCGGCAGTATCCGGGATGGTATCGCCATCAGGGATGGAGTTGCCGTCCCCCTGGACATCCATTTCAACATCAGCCCCCAGCCTGCTGACGAAAATATCGGAATTCCCGGCGCTGGTCAGGTTGGCAGTGCCCGGCCCGGGATCGAAATCGACCGTATAGTTGAAATCACCGGTGGGATACACATTCCCGGCGCCATCCACCGCGATTCCATAGCCATAATCAGGTCCTGAGCCGCCCATGGACTTCGCCCAGACGTAGTTCCCGCTGCCCTCCAACTTGCTGACA
>CAYQQX010000084.1:0-19020 GCA_964419495.1 uncultured Anaerolineales bacterium | reverse complement strand
TCACCCATATAATCATCTAAATTTAGTTTGCGAAATAATCGCACACGCACATCTGAAGGGATGGCGGGTTCTTCGGCCGCTTCTTTATACAGCGAGACTGTCTTTTTGAGCGTATCGACTACGATCTGGCAGTCATCGCAATCAGCCATATGTCGCTCTAACTCCTGACAAAGTTCAGCTTTCAATTCACCATCCACATAATCGGACAGCGAATCCAGGAAATGATAGCAATTCTCATCGTGTTTGTGTTCGTGGTCTTTCATATCTTCATCTCACACTGTTTCCGGTAAACGCTCTTTGTAATACGATGTCAAAATTTCACGGAGCTGTAAACGAGCGCGATGGAGACGAGTTTTTACAGCAGTTTCGCTGATCTCCAAGATTTCTGCAGTTTCTCTGGTTGAAAGGCCTTCGATATCCCGTAGGATGAAGGTCATCTTTAGATTCTCTGGTAGTTGATCAACGCTTTCGTCGAGATATTTCTTGGCCTCGTCAGACATAAATTCATCTTCGGGTAGGCAGCACCAATCTATAATTTGAACAGGCTTCATATCTTCAGCATCGTCTTCTCGAGGCACTTCGACTGAGATGGTATCCGGCCGCTTCTTGCGCAAGAACATCAAGGCTTCGTTGGTGGCGATGCGATACAGCCAGGTAGAAATTTTCGATCTACCATCAAAATTGGGGAAGGCTTTATAGGCTTTGATGAAAGTTTCTTGCAAGATGTCCTCAGCATCTTGGGGGTTTTGGAGCATCTTCATCGCTAGGCGATAGATATAGCCAGAGTTGGCTTCCACAACCCGTGCAAATTCAGCCGGATCCCCGTTTTGGAGTGCTTGTAGTGAAAAATCTTCTTCTATGCGAACCTGATTATTCATTTAGATGCTATCCAATCAGAAAGGTTACGTGCAAATTCCGAGTTGAAGCTAATTCTATCACGCTGGAATTGAAAAGTTACAGTTTCAAACGGGTTTCAAACAGGTCAAAATCCAGTCATATTTTAGGGGTATTTTAATAATATTCTATTTATGACAAATATCCTCTGGATTTGTGATAGTACATACTGACGATATGCCTACTATTTCCTTATACTAGCATCGGAGTTCGTAGGTTTTTTGGCATATTGTAAATAAAATCACAATAGCACAAACTGGAGCATAGTTTTCCATGAGAAGTGGCTCACGTATAAACTACGATCGAGCAGATTTGTTGTTTGCTGATGAAGGCAGAGCTGGTGTGTACTAAACGCGCCTGGTTCTGCTTTTTTGTTAAACCTACCTCCCCGAAAAAATAAAAATGTAACAATCTAATTTACCCAACTATAAGGAGGATTTCCTATGACTGTTACAACGATTGATCTACCGGCCATGTACGGTGATCATCACGTCGTTGAAGTCAGGCGCATATTGCTTGACTTGGACGGTGTAGAAGATGTGTATGCCAGCAGCGGTTTCCGCGCTGCCGAAGTCACTTACAATTCCAAGAAGGTAAAAAAGGCAGATATTGTTGCAAAGTTAGAAGAATCTGGTTATATCGGCGATCTGCCCATCCCAGAAGAGACAGACATTCCAGCCAACGAGACCAATGGTGATGGCTCATTCTTCCGTCATACAGAAGCTTATGCCCAAACCAAACATGTAGTCAGTTTTAGTCAAGAGATTGGGTCAGGCGGTCGTGGACTTTGGCCTTGCCCAGGCATGGAACCAATTAGAGGTATGGAAGAGGAGTAATCCATGGCAAAGAAAAAACGAACCCCCCAAGAGCAAAGCGCGGACCCCGCCGCGCAACAGATGATCATCCGGGCTGAAGAGATGGGCATCGGCACTGCCTTCACTCGGGCGGATGATATGTCTCCCTGCAATATCGGCGGAGCCGGTATGTGCTGCAAAATATGCGGTATGGGTCCCTGTCGTCTGACTAAAGAAGGGCAGACCGGCGTTTGTGGTGCGACCATCGATACCATTCAAGCCCGCAATTTGACCCGTGCCATATCTGCTGGTGCAGCGGCGCACTCCGATCATGGCCGCGATATGGCCTTTACCCTCAAAGCGGCTGCCAACGGCGAAGCCGAAGGCTACTACATCCGTGATGTTGCCAAATTACGTAACGTGGCATCATACTATGACATTGAAATTGAGGGACGTTCACCAGAAGATATTGCTGATGAATTGGCCGATCTTTATATCGCTCAGTTTGGTCAACAAAAAGGCGAGATTATCCCGGCTATTCGCGCTCCTGAAAAACGCAAGAAAATTTGGAAAGAACAAGGCGTTTGGCCGCGCGGTATTGACCGTGAAACTGTCGAAGCCCTGCACCGCACCCACGTGGGTGACGACCAGGATGCCGAACACATTTTGCAGCATGCTGTCAAAACTGCGCTGGCCGATGGCTGGGGTGGCAGCATGATCGCTACCGATGTCTCCGACATCCTCTTTGGTACGCCGGCCCCAATCCTTGGTCAGGCTAACCTGGGTGTCTTGAAAGAGGATATGGTCAACGTGGTTGTTCATGGACATGAGCCCACCCTCAGCCAGATGATTGTGGCAGCCTCCCAGGACCCCGAAATCATCGAATATGCCAAAGCCGCTGGTGCCAAGGGCGTTCAGCTCTCTGGTATTTGCTGCACAGCTAACGAAATTCTCATGCGCCAGGGCATTCCCGCTGCAGGTAACTTCCTACACCAGGAACTTTCCATCCTGACCGGCGCAGTTGAAGCCATGGTAGTAGATGTACAGTGCATCATGCAAGCCCTGGTGGGTCTGGCAGAGAACTTCCACACTAAGATCATCACCACCTCCCCCAAGGTTAAGATCAAGGGCGCTACGCATATTGAATTTGATGAGCACAAAGCCCTAACGATTGCCAAGGAAATTCTCAAAGAGTCCATCGATAACTATAAGAATCGCGGCAAGACTGAAATTCCGAGCGATAAAGAAGATCTCATCCCTGGCTTCTCCCACGAATATATCAACTATATGCTGGGCGGCTCTTACCGATCTTCGTTCCGACCGCTCAACGACGCTATTATGTCCGGACGCATCCGCGGCGTGGCTGCTATTGTGGGTTGCAACAACCCCCGCACCCAACAAGATTGGCTGCACACTTACGTAACCAAGGAACTGCTTCTAAAAGATGTGCTCGTTGTTGAAACCGGTTGCGGCGCTATCGCTTCCGCCAAGTTAGGCTTCCTACTCGGTGAAGCAGGATTAGATAAAGTTGGCCCCGGACTGAAAGAAGTCTGTGAGGCTATTGGCATCCCGCCAGTACTGCACATGGGCTCATGCGTGGATAACACACGCATCTTGACTGTTCTCACACAAGTTGTTGAAGAAGGCGGTCTGGGTGACGATATTGATCAGGTGCCAGCAGTCGGCCTGGCCCCAGAGTGGATGTCCGAGAAGGCTTTGGCTATCGCCACCTACTGTGTGGCTTCTGGCGCTTACGTCATCTTTGGCGGCGCTTCGCCAGTAAGTGGTATGCCCGACCGAATGTCCGACAGCGACATCGTGTTGAATCACATCAGCGAAGGTTGGGAAGAGGTCTACGGCGGTAAGCTTGAGTTCATCCCTGATCCTGACGAGATGATCAAGGCCACCCTGGACCATATTGATAAGAAACGAGCCGATCTCGGGTTACCCGAATACGACCCCGATCGCTTCGGTGAGAGCGGAGATGCCCGTATGCTCGAATTGGAAGAACTGCCCCTGTCAGAGCGCCGAGAAGCAATCTACGGCGTAGCGGCAGACTAGGAGGACCACATGTCGAAATATATTGCAACGCGTGCCATTCGTGGCTCCAACGCCTTGGTTATGGAAGCAGAACTGATGCTCGATAGAGCATTAAAGGAAAAAGGTCCGGATACCAAGGTGGAATTTCCCAATACGGCCTACTTCCTGCCGACCATTTACGGTATGACCGGTCTGGAAGTAACCACCCTGGGACAGATCAAAGAAGCACTGGATCACGCCCGGGCGCTGCTTCACCCCATCCCTTCGGATAGTAAATGGACACCCTATCTGGGCGAAACCTTGGATAGCGGTATGGCCACTTTGTTAGCTGCTGAAGTTATCGAAGCTGTGCGGTTTGTGTATGGCCTACAACCCGAACCTTTCCCCGGTATAGAACTTGCCGGTGGAACGGCTTATCCAGATCTTGACAATGGCGGTGGACCAGCCAATCACCTCAACGGTCCCATCGACGACATCCAACTCCGCTCCTGGGGGATTGCCCTGGTCGATGGCCGTATGCCTGGCTTTGCAGCAATCGTGGGGGCAGCCAAATCCAATGAAGTCGCCGTCAAGATCGTGCGAGAACTGCAACAGCGCAGCATCCTGATCTTCCTGGCTGGCAACGTCAACGGACGCAGCATCATCCACCAGCTTCAGGAAGAAGGTGTTGAGCTTGGTTACGATACCTACACAATCCCCTTCGGCACGGACACGCTCAGTGCTATCTACGCCCTGGGCTTCGCCACACGCTCGGCGCTGACCTTTGGTGGAATTGACGCTGGTCAAGCCCGCGATATTCTGCTTTACAACAAGAAGCGCGTCTTCGCCTTCGTGCTAGCCCTGGGCGAGGTCGATGACCTCAAGTACGCCGCGGCTGCCGGAGCAATCAACTTTGGCTTCCCGGTCATCGCCGACACAGTCATCCCCGAGATCCTGCCCACTGGTGTGACGGATTACGAACACGTCATCTCCATGCCTTTCGATCAGATCAGCGGTGCGGACGACCTCGAGCGTGCCGAACGCATGGTGCAGAAATGCATCGAGGTGCGTGGCGTCAAGATCAAGATGACCGAAGTGCCCGTTCCCATTCCTTACGGCTCGGCCTTTGAGGGCGAAGTTGTCCGCAAAGCCGATATGCGTGTCGAATTTGGCGGCAAGCATTCTCGCTGCTTCGAATACCTGCGTATGATGGATATGGACGATGTTACTGACGGTGTGATTAACGTTGTAGGTCCCAACTTCAACGATGTCGAAGATCAGGGTTCCATGGATCTTGGCATTGTCGTTGACGTGGCCGGACGTAAGATGCAAGAAGATTTCGAGCCGGTGCTCGAACGACAGATTCACTACTTCGTCAACGGCGGCTCTGGTTTGCAGCACATCGGCCAACGTGATATCGCCTGGATCCGTATTTCCCGCGAAGCCGTTGAGAAAGGCTTCGACCTGGAAGGTTTTGGTAAGATTTTGCACGCCCGGCTGCATGCTGAGTTCGGTGCTGTTCTCGATAAAGTACGCGTTACTATCTACACCGATCCAGAACAAGTCACTGAATGGCTTGAAAAAGCTCGTGATGCCTACGACTACCGCAACAAGCGCCTGGCCGACCTGACTGACAACGCAGTTGACGAGTTCTACTCCTGTACCTTGTGCCAGTCCTTTGCCCCTGACCATGTTTGTATCGTCAGCCCCGAACGCCTGGGTTTGTGCGGTGCCTACAACTGGCTGGACTGCAAAGCTTCCTTCAACATCAACCCCACTGGTCCCAACCAACCCATCGAGTTGGGCAAACTGCTTGATCCCGAGATCGGTTACTGGAGCGGCACCCTGGATTACGCCAAAGTTGGCTCTCATGGTGCGGTACAAGATGTCTCCATGTACTCGATTATGGAAAATCCCATGACCGCCTGCGGCTGCTTCGAATGTATCGTTATGTACATCCCTGAAGTCGAAGGTGTATTTATCGTCGGGCGTGAAGATGTTGGCCTGACCCCCATGGGTATGAAATTCTCCACCCTGGCCGGTATGGCTGGTGGTGGTGTGCAAACGCCCGGTGTGATGGGTGTTGGAAAGTACTACCTGGTTAGCCCCAAATTCATTTCTGCGGATGGCGGTTTCAAGCGTGTGGTTTGGATGAGCGCCAATCTCAAAGAAAGTATGGCCGAGGAATTCAAAGTCGTTTCTGAGCGTGAAGGTATCCCCGATCTGATGGAGCGCATTGCAGATGGCAACTCAGTCACCACCGTGGAAGAATTGGTTGAATGGGTCAAAGAAAAAGATCACCCTGTATTGGATATGGGCCCCATGGTTGCCAAGTCTGCTCGCGTGGAAGGTGCTGATGACGTCATTTCCCAGGCAGAAGCTGTTGTTGAAGCTGCTGCTACAAAGGAAGATGCCCCTGAACCCAAAGCGGAAGAACCTGCACCAGTTGCAGAGGCTCCTGCGCCTGAAGCACCGCCTGCCCCCGTTGCACCTCCTGCAGTCCCTGTAGCTCCTGTGCCCCCCAGCACTCCAGCTCCTGCCGGATCTGTTGAGCAGCGCGTCGAACGCCTGGAGCGCGCCGTTACAACACTGATCGGCTCTTTAGTCGGTGCCCTTGCCGAAATCGGCGAGGTGGACACCTCTCAGGTAGCAGTACCGGCTGCACCAGCGGTAGCTGCACCCACCCCTAAAGTAGCCCCTGAAGCTCCAGCCAAAGTCGAACTCCCCAAAGATAAAGAATGGTTGCCTGATGGCACCAAAACTGAGATCGCGAAAGAAAAGTGGTCTGGTACCGTTCGTGAAGTCACCATTGGTGCCACAGCGGCCGAAGGTGGCACCCGCACCAAGACAGTCACCATCGGTGGCGAAACGGCTATGCCCTTCATGGAATTCGAAGGCCAAATGCCCCACTCCCCCGTAGTAGCTGTGGAGATCAAAGACCGCCGCCCCGATGACTGGTCTGACCTGCTCATGGAGAAGTGGGGGGATGCTGTCAATGATCCAGGTGACTGGGCCAAGGCTGCTGAAGCCGCGGGCGCGGACCTGATCTTGCTAACCCTCTCCCTAACTGATGCAGATGGTAACCCCAACACGCCCGAGGCGGCAGTTGCTGCTGTCAAGAAAGTGTTGGAGTCTACTGGCCTACCCGTGGCTGTCTTTGGTCCCGGTCAGGCCGATGTGGATAACGAACTCCTGGTACCCGTTGCAGATGCCTGCAAAGGCGAACGACTGTTGCTAGGTTTCTGCGAAGACAAGAATTACCGCACCATCGTTGCTGCTGCAATGGCCAATGATCATTTGATCAATGCCCGTACTGCCATGGATGTCAACCTGGCTAAGCAGCTTAATATTCTCATCAGCGACATGGGCCTGCCTTTGGAACGCGTAATCATGGACCCGACAACGGGTGCTCTGGGTTACGGTTTCGAATATGGATACTCCGTAATGGAGCGCCTGCGCTTGGCTGCCCTGCAGGGAGACAGCATGACTCAAATGCCGATGCTGGTCACCCCTGGTGAGGAATGCTGGAAGACCAAGGAATCTAAAGTTGGTACGGATGTCCCCGAAGAATGGGGCGACTGGCTCGAGAGAGCAATCAACTGGGAAACCTTGACCTCTGTCATGCTGATCGAGTCCGGTGCTGACCTCGTGGTGGTTCGCCACCCCGAGAGCCTGCGCCGCACTCAAACGGCCATTGAGGATTTGATGGGAGAGTAAATAAGCGAAAAGCGGATAGCTGGGAGCGGATAGCAGCGAAACTGCTCCCAGCTCTCAGCTAACGGCTGACTGCTAATTGGAGATAAATTATGGCACTATCAGGAATTCAAATCTACAAACTGCTGCCTCAGACCAACTGCAAAGACTGCGATTTTCCCACTTGTCTTGCTTTTGCGATGAAATTGGCAGCCAAACAAGTTGAGTTATCCCTCTGCCCTCACGTCAGTGATGAAGCTATGGAACAGCTCTCTGAAGCTGCTGCGCCTCCGGTGCGCCCCTTCGTGATCAGTTCCAATGGTCATGAGGTCAAAGCTGGCAACGAGGTGGTGATGTTCCGCCACGAAAAGACTTTCTACAGCCACCCTGGTCTGTTCCTGAGGGTTTACGATACTGAAAGCGCTGATGAGATCAAAGCTAAAGTAACCCCCGCGGACGCCTATAAAGTAGATTACGTGGGCATCGACCTGGAGATGAGCGGCTTCGTCATCCAGGCCAATGGTGGGGATTTCGCGGGTGCGGTCAAGGCTGTGCGTGAAGCCAGCCATCGTCCTGTGATACTCGTCGGAGAGCCAGACACACTAAAAACAGGTTTGGCCGCTCTTAATGATGGCGAAAAACCCATGATCGGCCAGGCTAATGCAGATAACTGGCAGGCGATGGCCGAACTGGCCAAAGAATATGACGCCGCCCTGACAGTCAAGGCTGATACCATCGATGAGATGGCAGATCTAACTGGAAAACTCATTGAAGCTGGCATTAAGGATCTGGTTCTTTCGCCCTCGCAGCGTGGGTTCCGCGGTACGTTGACCGCCAATACTGTTGCGCGACGTTTGGCACTGAAGTCAAACTTCCGCCCCTTGGGTTATCCCATCATCAGCTTCCCCGGTGATGTTGGCGACCCGGCGACAGAAGTTGTCCTGGCTGCTCAGGCCATTGGCAAGTACAGTGGTTTCATTGTGTTAGATCACTTTGCCCCCGAAACCGTGTATCCGCTGCTGGTATTGCGTGAGAACATTTACACTGACCCACAAAAACCCATCCAGGTACAACCAGGTGTCTACGAGATCAATGATCCGACCCCCGAGTCTCCTGTCCTGATCACCACCAACTTCAGCATTACTTACTTTAGTGTAGCCAATGAAGTTGAGAGTGCAGGTCTTCCAGCCTGGTTGCTGGTCACAGAATCTGAAGGTATGAGCGTGCTGACAGCCTGGGCTGCTGGCAAGTTCGATGCTGAGCGCATCGCAAAAGATGTCAAGCGCTTTGAGGTTGGGGACAAAGTTAGCGCAAAGAATATTGTTCTCCCTGGTCATACAGCCGTTCTTTCAGGTGAACTTGAAGAAGAACTCCCCGATTGGAATGTTCTTGTAGGCCCACGTGAAGCCGTTGACCTTCCAGCCTATATGAAGCAAGCTGTCTAATCAGTGAACAGTGGGTAGTGGACAGTGGGCAGTTCTTTTCGCTGACCACTTCCCACTATCCACTTCCCACTCAAAATGGCCCAACATACCGTAAAATTCGATATCGCAGAAGAACCCATCCAGGTTCCGACTGGAACGCTGGTCACTGAGGCTGCTGCAAAAAGCAGTGTTGAAATTAACCAACCTTGTGGAGGCCAGGGCCGCTGCGGTCGCTGTGCTGTTAAAGTCACGGAAGGAGAAGTCCGCCGCCGCAGCACTTTGCGTTTGTCATCGGAAGATGTGGCTAAAGGGTATGCTCTTGCGTGTCAATCGGTGATTGAGAGTGACTCTGATATTGAAGTCCCCCCTCAGGAAAAAATCGAACGACGGCTTACCACCGACCGCACCGCCGCAGAGGTTGTTGTACCTGAAGGTTACGACCCCCTGCAATCGCAAACTATACGCCGATTGCACCTGACCCTGACTTCCCCCAGCATGGATGACCAGACCGATGACTGGAGTCGTCTGCAAACCGCAGCTCGCAAGCAAGCCGGTGTGACAGATCTGAAGACCAGTTTGGAAATGCTGCGAAAGTTAGGTGAAGTCGTACGAGAAGGCCAATGGAAAGTCACCGCGGTACTCAACGCCAAAACATGGGATTGCCCAGATTGCCCCGCTGAATTATTGGATATTCATCCGGGACATATTCCGGCTGATACACCTCTGTGGGGAGCAGCCATTGATATTGGCACCACAACAGTTTCTCTATGGCTGACTGATTTGCTCACTGGCGAGGTGCGCGCTCAAGTGGCTGAATACAATCAGCAGATCTCGCGCGGAGAAGATGTCATCTCGCGGATTATCTTCGCTGGGAAAGACGGCGGCGATGAGAAGATGCGCGACATGGTAATGGGGACAATCAACGAACTCCTTGAACGGGCCTGCAAACGCACCAAAGCACAGCCGAGAGAAATCATAAAAGCAACTGTCTCTGGGAACAGTACCATGATGCACTTGCTCTTGAGGATTCCAGCATCCAGTATCCGGCTGACTCCTTTCGTCACTGTGGTTAATCATATTCCATCCATGTCTGCCAAAGACGTTGGGCTGAATATCCATCCAAGAGGCATAGTGGATTGTTTGCCCGGTGTAGCAAGCTATGTTGGTGCAGATATCAGCGCGGGGGTGCTCGCTTCGGGGATGGATTATTCCCAAGAGGTAATCCTCTTTATGGACGTGGGCACCAATGGTGAGATTGTGCTGGGTTCCAGCGATTGGCTGGTGACTTGCGCCTGTTCGGCTGGTCCTGCCTTTGAGGGGGCCGGTGTTCTTCACGGTATGCGCGCTACCAAAGGAGCTATTGAAGAGGTCTGGATCAACGATGATACTTTTGATCCATCTCTGCGCGTGATTGGTGGAGTCAAACCGCGTGGCTTGTGCGGCAGTGGCTTGATCTCTCTGTTAGCTGAAATGTTCCTGACAGGCGTGGTCGACAAAGGAGGCAGTATCAACACCAAACTTGCCTCACCTCGCGTGAGGGAGGGTGATCACGGAAGCGAATATGTCATTGCCTGGGCGGATGAAACCAAGCATGGTGAGGATATCGTCATTACCAATGTGGATGTCGATAACTTGCTGCGTGCTAAGGCCGCCATTTACGCCGGTTTCACAGTTCTGGCAGAGAGTGTGGGCATTCCCCTGGAAACGGTCGACCAGGTTTTGATTGGCGGTTCTTTTGGGAAATATATCAATGTTGAGAAAGCTGTCGAGATAGGATTGCTGCCTGATGTCGATTGGGACCGTTTCCAGTTCTTGGGCAATACATCGGTTCGGGGAGCCTACTTGGCGTTGATTGATCACAATTTACGCCGCCGCATCACCGAGATCGCTGCCCGGATGACTTATATTGAACTGTCAGCCGATAATACTTTCTACGATGCATTTATGTCGGCTTTATTTTTACCGCATACGGATATGAATTTATTCCCATCCGTAGCCGCGGCAATAGAAAAATAGAAACATATTAGTAGACTGAAATAGCCTGCTAATTTGCTCAATAAAAAGGAGTGACACCTATGTATATCATTGGAGAGAATATTCATATTATCTCGCCCTCTGTCAAAGAAGCGCTCAAGAATCGCGATCGCGAATTCTTCATGGAATCGGCACTCAAGCAAGTTGAGGCTGGCGCACAATGCGTTGACCTGAATTTGGGTCCGCGCAAAAAAGACTGGGAAGAGGTATTCCCCTGGATGGTTGAGACGGTTGAAACCGTAGTTGATGTACCTCTGTGTATCGACACCACCAATGTCAACGGTATGGAAGCGGCGCTCAAAACTGTCACCAAGGCACAGCCGATCCTCAACTCCACTTCAGCAGAACCCGAGCGTCTCAAGGCAGTACCCGAATTGGCTAAGAAGTACAACGCCAAAATGATCGCCCTAACCATGCTAAAGAGCGGCATTCCTGTAGGTGCTGATGAGCGTGTCAACATTGCCCTTGAGCACCTTATTCCCCGCTGTCTTGAATTAGATTATCCCATCACGGACCTGATCATTGATCCCTTGGTGCTGACCGTCTCTGGCTGCCAGGAATACTGCCCTGAGCTGATCGAAGCCATCCGCACAATTCAGTTTGCCTGGGATCCGCCACCCATGATCTCCGTGGGGTTGTCCAATGTCTCTAATGCCGTACCTCATAAAAATCGTCCATTGATCAACAGTGTGTACTGCGCTATGGTGATGGGTGCTGGCCTGGAAATGATGATCGCCAACCCATTCGAAACTGAGTTGATGGAAGTTATCCGAGTCATCGAAGAACGCGATGAGAGCACTCCGTTGAATAAGTTGTACTTAACCATTAATGATCGCATTGCCAATATGGAATATCCCACCATCGACGATGTGGATTTGAGCGACCCTGAACAGGCCGCGGTATGGAAGACGGTGCAGATCCTACTAAACCAGGTTATTTACGCCGATTCATACTTGGAGCAGTAATCAACAATCGGTTATCAGGTAATTCAATCTGGTAACCGATTGTTTTTATGATGGAGGACCACAAATATGTCAGAAAAACCCGAAGTTAATGTCGATGAGCTTCTGGCGAAGGCAAAAAAGCCCTCTGCCGATGCGATGACATTACACCCATTTTACCGGGGCAAAGTCGAGACAAATCTCAAATGTGCTGTCCGAGATTTCAATGACTTTGCCATCTGGTACACCCCAGGGGTTGCAGCACCTTGTAGGGCTATCCATGAAGATCCTGAACTGGTGTACGAATACACCAACAAGTGGAACACCGTCGCCGTCGTAAGTGATGGTACCCGTGTGTTAGGTTTGGGTGATATTGGGCCCAAAGCTGGTCTGCCAGTTATGGAAGGCAAAGCCCTGCTGTATAAGTATCTGGGCGGCGTCGATGGTGTGCCAATCATGTTGGATACCAAGGACCCTGATGACATCATCAAAACCGTGTTGATGCTCCAGCCTGGTCTTGGTGGGGTCAACCTGGAAGACCTTTCGCAGCCCAAGTGTTTCCGCATCCTAGATACTTTGCGTGAGAAAGCTGAGATCCCTGTTTGGCATGATGATCAGCAGGGTACCGCGACGGTGACGTTGGCCGCTTTGATCAATGCCCTCAAGATCGTTGACAAACCGATGAATGATGTAAAGATTGCCTTCATCGGTAGTGGTGCCTCCAATGTGGCCTGCTCGCGACTGATCTTTGGATGGGGTGCTGATCCAGGCAAATGCACTATGGTTGATAGCAAAGGTATCCTGGGCATGCATCGTTCAGATCTTGAGATGCGCAAAGCTGAATATGTCGACAAGTGGAAACTGTGTCAGATCACCAACAAAGAGAAGCGCGAAGGCGGTATTGCTGAAGCCATGAAAGGTGTTGACGTGGTCATCGGCCTCGCCAAGCCTGGTCCAGATGTGATCAAGAAGGAATGGATCCAAGCAATGGCTGATGATGCCATCGTTTTTGTCTGCGCCAACCCCGTGCCAGAAATTTGGCCCTGGGAAGCCAAAGAAGCCGGAGCGCGCATTGTTGCCACCGGTCGTTCTGACTTCGACAATCAGGTTAACAACTCCCTGGGCTTCCCCGGCATCTTCCGTGGCGCGCTGGATGTGCGTGCCAGCACGATCACGGATGAGATGTGCTTTGCCGCTGCTGAAGCTTTGGCCGACCACGTTGGCGACAACCTGAGTGAAGAGCATATTCTTCCTACTATGGATGACTGGGAAGTATTCCCCCGCGAGGCTGCTGCCGTTGGCATGAAGGCTCAGGAACAAGGTGTCGCTCGTCTTGAGAAAACCTATGACGAATTGCTTGATCATGCTCGCAAGATGATCAAAACCTCTCGAGACCAGACTCACATGATGATGCGTGAAGGCTTCATCGCTGAAGCGCCAGAAACGTAAAAGAGGTGAAAAATGTATGATCTAATAGTTGTTGGAGGCGGTCCGGCCGGTCTCACGGCGACGATCTACGCCTTGCGCAAAAGATTGAATGTCTTGATGGTCTCAAAAGACCTGGGGGGTAAAACGAATTGGCGACTTTCACTGCCAGGTGTTGAGGAATATCATCAAATTATCAAAGGACTCGAGGTTGTCAGTAAGTTCAAGAGCGAACTCGAATACCTGAATTTTGCCCGCCAAATGGAACCAGTCGAGAAGGTTTCCAAAAAGGGCGATCACTTTGTTGTCCAGACCAAGGGGGGCGGTGAATTGGAAGCAAAGGCAGTCATCGTTGCTACTGGCACTAAGCAAGAATTCATGGATGTTCCCGGCGAAAAGAAATTCATTATGCGCGGGCTGTGCTATTCTGCACTTAGCTATGCGCCACTCTTCATTGATAAGACCTCTACGGTCATTGGTGATGGGGATCTAGCCCTACGCTCAGCGGCTGAATTAGCCACAGTTGCCACACACGTCAACATTGTTGGCCCAACCAGTGAAACCTTGGATTCTCCTTTGGGCAAAAAGCTTCAGGCGGCCAATAATGTCTCCGTCTACGAAGGCTACAAAGTTACCAAGGTTTTGGGCAGCGATTTTGCTGAGAAGATTGTGGTTGCATCCCCTGATGGGGTAGAAGAAGAGATCGCAGCCGATGGTACATTCGTTGAAATGGGGCTGGTACCTAACTCGAAGATGGTTGCTGATCTGGTTGATCTTGATGAGCGAGGACGCATCCAGATTGACTGCGGTGCCAAGACCAGTATGCCAGGAATCTTTGCCGCCGGTGATGTGACCCAGCTCGATGCCGAGCAGGTGCTTATTGCAGTTGGCGAAGGCGCCAAAGCTGCACTCAGTGCCTACGAATATATTCTGAAGTTGTAAGCAAGAAAGTAGTGTGACCAAAATCGCCAGTTTTTCGACGAGACTGGCGATTTTTTCATCAAAGTTGAGCGTATTTTTGGGAATTATTAGAATTATGGGTCTCTAGGAATCGCCGTGGCTAGGGTCCACATTTGGGGGTAGGGGGCGTGCGGAGCACGCCCCCTACCCCCAAATGTGAGGTCTCTCACGGGAATTCCCATAGAACCAGAATTATATTTATCTTAGATTTTCCCAGGTAGCAGGATGCCAAATCAGTAATTGAGACTGATATAATTTATCGTCCTAGCAATGGGTACAAGAGTGTGAAAATGACTGAAAAATCCAGATGGCTTTTAGGTGATACACCGAATCCCTTGGGTGAACGTGCCGATGAAATGCGTGAAGAACTGCGCAGACGTGAGCCATTCGACATTGCTCGGCGAACGGGAACGATCTATACGCCAGCGGATGATTCTGGTGGCGAATTCAAGTTGACTTTTTGGAACCGCGAGTTGGTCATGCCATTTCCAGAATTAACTGCTTTGGATGCTGGTTCCAATGAAGAACTGAATCCCTTCGACCAAACTATGTTGATGTATTATTTCCATCTTTCTGATGGAACGCCCATGGCTGGAAAATGGATTGCGTTTACCGAGCTGCCCGATGGCAAGTTTTACACCCAGGCGTACAAAGGCTACACCGGTGGAGAGTTGACCAGGGCATTCGGCAACGATGATGAGGCCTTCATGCAAGCCGCAGAAAGCTTAGGTGGTCGGCGTGAATTCTTTGGCAATATCGCCTATTCTTATCAGGTATTTCCACGATTGGCTATCATGGTTGTGTGCTGGTTAGGAGATGAAGATTTCCCGGCATCTTACAATGTGCTCTTTGATGCGGCTGCCGGACACCATTTGACCACCGATGCATGCGCAATATTAGGCAGCACGCTGACGAAAATGTTGATAAAGGCAAAAAAGTAGGTTCGTAGTGACGCACGTGAGTGCGTCATAGATGTGACGTGCACTCCCGTGCACTACTACAAACAGGAGAATTAATGAAGTTAGCAATTAGTGGTAAAGGCGGAGTTGGCAAAACAACCCTTTCGGCCTTATTGGCCCAGGCATATGCAGATACGGGGCGTGATGTTTTAGCAGTAGATGCAGACCCCTCACCTTGCCTGGCTGGAGCATTAGGTTTCCCCGATGAGAAGTTGGCCAAGCTTTCTCCGATTGCTGAAATGGACGAACTCATTGAAGAGCGCACCGGAGCTAAACCGGGCACAAGCGGCGGTTTCTTTACGCTCAACCCGCGCGTTGACGATATCCCTGAACGTTTCAGTGTGACTCACCGTGGGGTGCGCTTGCTGGAGAGCGGCTCTGTGGATTTTGGGGGTGCGGGATGTATTTGCCCAGAAGGTGCCATGCTCAAGACGCTGTTCACGCATCTGCTCTTCCGCAAAGATGATGTGCTTATTCTCGACATGTACGCCGGAGTTGAACATCTTGGCCGGGCTACTGTGGATTTTGTTGACGCCATGATCGTCGTTGTCGAGCCTACGCGCCGCAGTCTGGGCACAGCTAAACAGATCAAGCAACTGGCTCATGATATTGGTTTAGATCGTTTGTGGCTAGTCGGGAACAAGGTTCGCAACGAGGACGAGTCAAATTTCTTAGATTCAGAAACACCTGGAATTCCAGTTCTGGGGTTCCTGCCTGCCGATCTAGGTGTCCAGGAAGCAGATCGTTTGGGCATCCCTGTTTATGATCACGTTCCATCGCTCAAAGTTTCAGCAGAGCAGATGGCCGAAATATTGGTATCAGAAATTGGAGAAAAAGAATGACAACAACATTTGCATTAGCCGGTAAAGGCGGAGTCGGTAAGACTACCGTCGCTGGCATGATTATCAAATACCTGGCGGATACGCAGCAAGGCGCCATCTTGGGCATTGACGCCGACCCCAGCAGCAACCTGAATATGGTCTTGGGCCTGGATTTAGAGTGGACCGTTGGCGATATCCGTGAGGATATGCTCACTCAGGTCCGGCAATCATTAACACAAACTGGTGCGGCCATGGGCTCCTTACCTGGTGGTATTACCAAAGCAGAGCATCTTGACTACGAAATCCGCTCATCGTTGGCTGAGGGCGACCGTTTCGATTTGATCGCCATGGGCCGTGGCGAGGGACCGGGCTGCTACTGCGCCGTCAACCACAACCTGCGCGAGGTGATAGATGCTATCGGTGGTGGATACCAGTACGTGGTCATCGACAACGAGGCAGGGATGGAGCATCTCAGCCGCCGCACTACCCGCGATGTCGATCATCTTTTAGTGGTCAGTGATCCCACACAACGCGGTATTGTCACTGCAGAGCGCATCGCGGCAATGCGTGAGGAATTGGATGTAGACATCAAAAACACCTATTTGATTTTGAACCGTCTTGCCGGAGATATGCCTGCCCCGCTTCAGGAACGCATTGACAAGATCGATATCACATTTTTGGGCAGCATCCCTGCCAGCACTGAATTGGCAGAATTTGAGTTCAGCGGGCGCCCATTGGTTGAGTTGGGTGATGAGTCCCCAGTCTTCAAAGCTGTAGCTGCAATGATGGAGCAGGTTCTATGATAAATAGTCCCTTTCAAACATGAAGGGAATTGTTGGTAGTGACGCACGAGAGTGCGTCTTCTCAAAAACGGGCACTCTCATGCCCTACTACGAGCCGGTCAGATTTCTATCGATTCAAACTGGTTCATAGTTTATTAATATCTTTCGTGTAGACTCCACATTTGTGGAGTCTTTTTAAGTGTTGTAGAAATCTGAAATTGTCATCCTGAGCCGCCGGAGGCGCGCCGGTCGCAGACCTGCCTTCGGCATGGCGAGCGAAGGATCTCTTATCGTTCGTTAATTGAGACTCTTCGGTCGTTGGCCCACCGAAGGCACGCAAAGCGTGGCCTGCCATTGGTACACTCCCTCAGAGTGACAAGAATTTATTGGAAGTAGTTTATTAGATATTGTGAGGAATTCGATGAATGAGAAAAATTTAGAAGTTACAATATTGGGTGGCGGCTGTTTTTGGTGTTTGGACCCGATTTTTGATGAATTAACCGGAGTTGAAGATGTTGTTGTAGGCTATTCCGGAGACGATAAGGAAGCGACTTATCAAGAAGTCTGCACTGGTTTGACCCAACATGCCGAAGTTTTGCAGGTCACATTTGATCCTGCTGTAATCTCCTTTGAAGCCCTACTCAAAGTGTTCTTTACTATGCACGATCCCACCACGCTCAATCGTCAGGGAGCGGATGTTGGGCCGCAATACCGCTCGGTGGTGTTCTATCACAATGAAGAACAAAAGGAAGCAACAGAGAGAGTAATCAAGGAGATTGAAAGCGAAAAGATTTGGAATAATCCTATTGTGACCGAAGTTTCGCCTTTCAAGAGTTTCTTCAAAGCTGAGGCCTATCATCAGAAATATTTTGAGAATAACCCCAACCAGGGATATTGCCGGGTGGTAATTGCACCTAAAGTTGCCAAGTTTCGGCAGAAATATGCTGCTCAATTGAAATAAGTAATTGTGAGAAGAGTAGCCATTATCGGTAATGCTGGTGGGGGAAAATCTGCTCTGGCGCGTAAGCTGAGTGCTATGCTAGAGATACCACTCTATGAGATAGATCAGCTACAGTGGAGTCCTGGCTGGACGCGCACCGATCTAGATGAAGTTGCGCGCCTGCACGCTCAATGGTTGGCCGAACCCCAATGGATCATCGATGGCTGGGGAGTTGGGAAATCATGGAGCAGCGTTTTGACATCGCGGACACCATCATTATGGTCGACATGCCCATTGCCGCGCATTATTGGTGGGCGCTCAAAAGGCAAGTCAAAGCTTCATTGCACTTGGACCCTCACTGGCCCCCGCCCGGATGTGAAGCTTTTCCTGTTACCTGGCGACTACTAAAATTAATCTGGCACATCCACAAAAATATTCGCCCCCAATTGGTTGATTTGGTTTCAAGGCATGCGGAATCTAAGCAAGTGATTTTCTTGCGTTCGTTCCGCGATGTTCAAGATTTTTCCGGGAATTTTGTGGAGACGGTCAATCAGGCCGCCCGATAATACCTTCGACTTGATTGGTAAAGAAGCTATCCGCACGGATCACCTGACGGACAAATTGAGTGTAATCATCGGCGCCATTGCTGCGAGGATCGTATTCGTAGATTGTTTGTTGGTGCGCGGGCGCTTCGGCCAGTTTGACGTTATTGCGGATGGGCTCGGCGAGTTTGTCGCCGAACATGCGTTCCATTTGTTCCAGGATTTCGCGATCTTTGCGTAAGCGTCCCGCAAACAAAGTGGGTAAGACGAATAACAACCGAACCTGATGATCGGGGATCTTACCAATCGCCTTCAGCGTACCCAACACCTGACGAGTGCCCATTACCGAGAGGTGGCTCATGATCATGGGGATGATCAATTCACGGATATACAAGAGACCATTTTGACTGATCAAAGTGACCGAGGGAGGAAAATCGACGATCACGAAACTGTATGCATCATCGGCAACGCGTAATTTATCAGATAAAACGCGTCGAGCAACGCGCATATCATCCAAATTCCAGAGTTCTTTTTCAGCCTTGAGCATGCTGCGGTCGCTGGGTAAAATATCTATATTCTGGCGCGCTTCGTAAATACACGTTGATGGCTCAGCATCTCCTAAAAGTAAATCGGTCAGAGAATCGTTATATTTCACCCCTAAATGAGCAGCTAAACTACCCTGGGGATCAAGGTCTACGCAAAGCACACGCGCCCCACGCATGGCCAACCCTGCAGCCAGGTTTACCACGGTGGTAGTTTTCGCGGTGCCGCCTTTGTAATTTAGTACCCCTA
>CAYQQX010000083.1:18008-19805 GCA_964419495.1 uncultured Anaerolineales bacterium | reverse complement strand
CAACTTCTTTCTGGTTGCGCGTCGGCCGCGGCCCGTGGGCTGTGCCTTTGCTCTTGCTTCGTTGTTTTTCTAACTTCTTCTGCCTGCGTCGTTCCTGTTCTTTGGCTTGCCGTTTCTTCTTTCTTGTTTTACACTGCATGGGAGCCCTCCGGTTCTCTTGGTATTTGTCACCTCAAGAATAACCGGTCGGCTCTTTTTTCAAAACATCCTCCTTATGGTGCAATTTAAGACCATATTACAGAGCAACTTGACAAGCGAATGTATTTTAATGTAGAATGAAAACGCTTTCGAAAGCGCTTTCATAGCATACATAGTGAAGGATGAGCGGTTAATGGCTCCTCGGTCAGGAACAAGACCATTTTCTCAGAAAACTATAACGGATGTAGCGCAACGGGCGGGTGTTTCAATATCCACTGTGAGCCGAGTTATTAACCAGTCAGCTCCTGTTTCCTCAAATTTAGAAAATAAAGTTAAGGCTGCCATTGCAGAACTGGACTATCGTCCACAAACTGCTGCGCGCGCATTAGCGGGACAGAAAACTCATACCATTGGGCTATTGCTGGCGGAGATTGGTACCGATTTTTATCCCCTGATGATCCGCGCCATCGAGGCAGAAGCGCGCAAAAATCACTTCAACTTGCTTATCAATGTTGCCGGAGATGATACTTCCATTGAGGGTGAAATCCCATATACTTTGGGGGAGTACAATTCAGACGGCGTATTGGTATTCCCCGCTAGTTTATCTGATGATGAATTGTATCGCATGCACTTAAATAACTTCCCGGTTGTTCTGGTGCAGCGTAGACCCCCGGCCGGTCTAGAATTCCCTTGTATTACTATTGAAAACAAGTTGCCCGCCCGAAAAATGGTGGACCACCTTATTGAAGTGCATGGTTTCAGACGAATAGCGTTCCTGTCTGGCCTGGCAGACCATGAGGATGCCCGCCGACGCGAACAAGGGTATCACGAATCTCTTGAATCGCATGGGATCCCTTATGATCCCACTATTGTTGCACAGGGATATTTTCAGAAACAAGCTTCCCAGGATGCAGTATGTGAATGGATTACAGCTGGGTTTGAATTTGATGCCATCTTTGCTTGCGATGATATTTCGGCCATTGGTGCCTTGAGCGCACTTAACCGAGCTGGCCTGAATGTCCCCAATGACGTAGCCGTAGTAGGTTTCGACGATATAGAAGTATCAAGGTTTTTATCTCCACCACTCACAACAGTTAAGGTGCCCATTCAGGAAATTGGGCGCGCAGCTATTCAACAATTATTGGCTTTCATGAATGGTGAAGTCCCAGATATGTGTACACATTTTGAAACTGAATTAGTTATCCGCCGCTCATGTGGCTGTAGGTAGTCCCCAAAGAAGCAAGGAGATTCCAGCGAACTTGCAAAGCAACAAGCAGGTATCTCCAGGGCAAATCACATTGCAATATACCTTCCAATGGGATCCCACGCTAAGTGGGTAAGTTTCAGAAATGCCTTGCCTCGCATAGCATTCATACGTCAGACAAGCATGACCGGCAAGATAGAAGCAATGAAAGGAGGTGGTTTATTAAAAAATATACCAAATAATAAATTCCTTTGAATAGAAACCACATTTTAATTCATAAATGAAGGAGAGAGGAACAATGAAAAAGAGTTTATTAATTTTGATCAGCTTATTGGTCATTGCAAGCATGTTGATGGCAGCTTGCGCACCAAAAGCGGAGCCTGTGGAAGAAGCAGCACCTGCTGAGGAAGCTGAACCGGTTGAAGAGGCCGAACCAGTTGAAGAGGCAGAACCGG
>CAYQQX010000083.1:0-17908 GCA_964419495.1 uncultured Anaerolineales bacterium | reverse complement strand
TGAAGAGGCCGAACCAGTTGAAGAGGCAGAACCGGCTGAAAAAGTGAAAATCCGATGGTTTGTTGGATTGGGCACTGGCGCTAATCCTGAGCATATTCCCGGGCAAGAAGAAGTTATCGCTCGCTTCAATGAGAGCCAAGACAAGATCGAGCTAGTCGTCGAATTCGTAGAAAACTCTCAAGCTCCCGACCAATTGAAGACGCAAATTGCTGCTGGCGATCCGCCAGATATCATAGGTCCTGTTGGCCAGAGTGGCACCAATGAATTCTCCGGTCTCTTCCTTGATCTCGAGCCTTATTTGGGTGAGCTGGACTGGGATGATTTCGACGCCGATTCCATCGATGCGTATCGCTTGGAAGGCGAAGGTCTGCTGGGGCTTCCCTTTGCAGTATTCCCTTCAATGATCTACTATAATGCTGACCTATTTGATGAAGCTGGTTTGGCTTATCCGCCTCAGACTTATGGTGAAGCCTATGCTGATGGTGATCCTTGGACTGTTGATAAGATGGAAGAGCTTGCCATGCTCTTAACCGTTGATGCCAATGGTAATGATGCCACCAGCGAAGATTTCGATCCTGATAACATCGTCCAATTTGGTTATCACTCCCAGTGGACTGACCCCCGTGGTCAGGCTGCGGCCCTCTTTGGCGCTGATAATGTTGTTGACGCTGATGGCAACGCGGTTCTTTCCGAACGCTGGCGCACGGCATTCACCTGGTACTATGAAGGTATGCACGAAAAATCCTTCATGCCCAACACCACATACCAGGAGAGTGATCTGTTGGCAGCTGGCAACCCCTTTGACTCCGGCAATATCGCTATGGCGCACTGCCATCTGTGGTATACCTGCTGCCTCGGCAACGTCCCGAATTGGGATATGGCCGTTGTGCCTTCTTATAATGATGCTGGCGATGTGACCGTCAAACTGCATGCCGACACCTTCCGTATTTTCGCCTCTACTGAGCACCCCGAAGAAGCTGTTGAGGTTCTAACGTACCTGACCGGCGAAGCTGCTGGTGATCTGCTGCAGATTTACGGTGGTATGCCAGGGCGCAAGAGCTTGCAGGATGCGTTCTTTGTTGGCATGGATGAGACCTTCACACAAGGGGTCAATTGGGATGTTGGCATTCAGGGATTGGCATATCCTGACGTTCCCAACCATGAGTCCAACCTGCCTAATTACGCAAAAGCTTACGATCGCATCGGTGCTTTCCAAACCCTGTACGAGTCCACACCCGATCTTGACATCAATGCCGAACTCGACCAGTTAGTGTCTGACTTGCAGGCGATTTTCGACGAAGTTAAGTAATTCGAAAATGCTGTTCGTCAAGATTGGTGTAACATTGCACTAAGGCATGTGGGGTCAGCCGATATACAGTGCTGGCCCCACATGCTTGAATGGAGCGACTCATGTCAACAATGTTTTCAGAATTCACGCTTAAAAACCTCAAATTCACTCGAGAGAAGCTAAGTAAACTTGCTCGTCGTGAAGCAAATTGGGGTTTGGTCTTCTTATCACCATGGATAATAGGCTTTTTCCTTTGGAAATTCCTTCCTATGGTTGCTTCTCTGGTTTTTTCATTAACATCGTTCAATCTTTTGCACAGAGAGGATATTCAGTGGGCCGGGCTGGAGAACTATCAACATTTCTTTAGCGATCCTTTGGTAGGTGTTGCAGTTAAAGTTTCGCTCACTTTTGCCCTTATTGCATTACCAATTGGAATTATTCAACCTATTTTAATGGCTGCCCTGCTCAACCAAAAAAACCTCAAGATGAAGCGCATTCTAATTACATTGTTTTATATGCCTAAAATTGTGCCATTGGTATCAGCGGTCTATATATGGCAGGGTGTGTTGAATGCTCGAACAGGATGGGTCAATATTGCGCTCGAATCAATTGGAATACCAGGACCAGATTGGATCAACACCGTTACCTGGATCTACCCCGCCTTGGTTATGATCGGGTTATGGGGAGTAGGCGATATGCTGTTGTATACGTTAGCAACCATACAGGGTATTCCAACCGAACTTTATGAAGCCGCCCGTGTTGATGGTGCAGGAAGTTTTGCTACGTTTCGGCATATCACAATACCTATGATCACGCCGATCATTTTTTATAACATGGTACTCTCATCAATAGGAATACTGATGTATTTTTTGGTGCCATTCGTACTCAAAGGACCAAATGGGGATCCTGGAAATGCAACCTGGTTTTATGGCATGTACCTTTATAAAGAAGCCTTTGCTTATTCAGATATGGGCATGGGCGCGACTATGGCGTGGATGCTGTTCTTATTCGCAATCCTTGTAACGGTAATTCTCTTTTCTACCCAAAAATATTGGGTGTATTACGCAGCGGAGGAGGCATAATAATGACTGTTGGAACGAAACCTACTTCCCCTACGTTATCTAAACGCTTGCGGCCGATCATCGCCGGTGCTAGCCTCACCTTGTTCACCCTGCTCTTTTTAATGACGTATTTGTCGCCTTTTGGGTATATGACCGTTACGGCGATTAAAGATCGATCTATGATCGCCGATCCTGATGCACCAATTCTTCCTTCAAGGGAGGCTACCTTCACATATGATGGTCAGGAAATGGCAATCTACTTGGTACCAACTGAGGATGGCGATTTTAATGAATGGGCCATGCTAAAAAAGGGTCGTGAGGAAAGTACATTCATCGATCCAAATAATCCTGAAGCTGGTCCAATTGAATGGGTTGGTAGATGGCGTACATTAGATAGAGTATGGAGTATCAGCCCAGTATGGGAGAACTTCTCTGAAGCCTGGACAGGGCTTAATATGACGCGTTTGTTGCGGAATACGATTGTGATTGCCGTAGCGGGGTCCATCGGCACATTAATTTCATGTACTGTGGTTGCCTATGGATTCTCTCGCTTTCGTATACCTGGGAAAAATCTCCTCTTTATGGCGCTGATCTCTACGATCATACTCCCAGAATTTGTCACGATCGTTCCGACCTATGTAGTATTCGAACGCATAGGCTGGATAGGTACATGGCTGCCATTAATTGTGCCGCACTTCTTTGCCAATGCTTATAACGTGTTCTTGCTTCGTCAATTCTTTATGACCATCCCGAGAGAATTGGATGAAGCTGCTATGATTGACGGGGCTAGCCCTATACGCGTCCTTTTCTCTGTGATACTGCCCCAATCCATCCCTGCTCTTGTTGCGGTGGGAATGTTCCACTTCATGTTTGCCTGGAATGATTTTTTCGCACCCTTGTTATATCTCTCGACAGAACGGGAATTACAGCCAATCTCAATTGGAATCCAGCTTTATAACGCGCGCTTTTTTGCCCAGCCGCATATGATCCAAGCCAGTTCCCTATTGGGGTTACTAGTGCCCGTCATCATCTTCTTCCTGGCACAACGTGTTTTCATGCAAGGCATCGTATTTACCGGAGTCGAAAAATAGCACATGCTCAATCCAAAGACACGGATAAAATGGGTAGTCATCCTGTGTCTGCTATCTTGTTCGGCCTGCGGAGCAGAAGTAGATGTTGCCCTACCAACCTGGACGCCGATTCCGACACCAGTACCAGATGTATTGTATGTTGACGCTGGGCAAGATCTTGGCCCAATTAACCCCTATGTCTATGGTGCCAACTACGGTCCCTGGGTCATTGTTCCAGTAGACTTGATGCCCCAGGCTGAAACAGCTGGTGTGGGCTTTGTTCGCTTTCCCGGAGGGCAATGGGGAGATAAAAACGATCTAAAAGATTACCATATTGATCGTTTCATCGCGTTTTGCAATCAAATAAGTGCTGAGCCGCTAATCAATACGCGGTTACCTGGGGGCAGTCCAGAAGCAGCCTCCGAGTTAGTGCGCTATACCAATATTGAGAAGAACTATAACGTCCGCTATTGGGCCATCGGCAATGAACCGTCCCTTTATGCTGGTTTTTATGATGAAAGCTATGACACCGAACGCTATAATGAGGAGTGGCGAGCGATTGCTGAGGCAATGTTGGCAGTCGATCCAGACATACTGCTCATCGGACCTGAAACTCATCAATTCACTGGTAACCCAAACACCGATCCGCGCGATGCCTCTGGGCGTGACTGGATGCGCGAGTTTCTCATAAAAAATGGTGATTTAGTAGATATTGTCGCCATTCACCGCTATCCTTTTCCCACCAGCCTGAGCGCTCCGGCCAGAACCATCGCTGATCTACGTGAGAACAGCAAAGAGTGGGATACCATCATCCCTAACCTGCGCAAATTGATTCGTGAAACCATTGGCAGAGATTTACCAATTGCGGTCTCTGAAATCAGTTCCGATTGGTCCCACGCAACTGGCGGGGAGGCTACACCCGACTCCTTTTATAACGCCATTTGGTGGGGGGATGTGCTCGGTCGGCTTATTCAGCAGCAAGTCGATATTGTGGCTTATTTTTTGCTGCAAAGCCAATCCGGACAGGGAGGGTGGGGGTTGTTAGCGAGATTCGATGTACGGCCCACGTATTATGTTTATCAAATGTACCAGCAGTTTGGAGATGAATTAATTTATGCATCTTCTGGCTTCTCTGAAATTTCTATTTACGCTGCCCGACGAAGCGACGGCGCGATGACTGCGATGATTATCAACTTGGGGCCGGATGACGTGCAAGTTCCACTGTATTTAGAAAACTTGGAGATTACTGATCCCGCTGAGGTCTGGCTGTTCGATGTTGACCACAAGGCAGAACATATAGGTATGCAATCCATTTCCAACGGATCCATACTGATGCTGCCAGGGCAGTCCATTTCCCTGTATGTGTTTCCGTGAATTGAAATAAATTTATAGCATCTGCTCAAATTGTTTTTAGCAAGAAATAAGAAAGATAAATAGAGGCATCAAACTATGAAAGTTACTGTTATCGGCGGAGGCTCAACATACACGCCCGAACTCGTAAATGGTTTTTTGGAGCGCATTGCATCCTTCCCATTAACTGAATTGTGCCTGATGGACATCAATAAGGCGCGGCTTGATATCGTTGGCGGCTTTGCTCAACGAATGGTGGAAGCCAAGGGTGCGCCCTTCACAGTCAGCCTTTCAACGGACCAACGCCAGGCAATCCAGAATTCATCCTACGTGATCACCCAATTACGTGTGGGTATGATGGAAGCAAGGCGCAGTGATGAGTATCTGGGGAAACGATACGGCATCCTTGGGCAGGAAACCACGGGTATAGGCGGCATGGCAAAGGCATTGCGCACTATTCCAGTAATCTTGGATATTGCCAAGGATATACGCGAAGTAGCCCCTGGTGGGACCCTGGTCAATTTTACAAATCCCGCTGGCTTAGTCACTGAGGCATTATCACGTTATGCCGCCGATGTTCAGTCGGTGGGTGTTTGCAATGTGCCCATAACTACCAAGATGAACATACTCGAAGATTTGGAACAAAGTTTGGGAACCAGCATCCCACCCGAAACGGCGCAACTGGATACATTAGGATTGAATCACCTCTCCTGGCATAGGGGATTCACCGTCAATGGGGAGGACGTTTGGTCCCAGGTTATCCAGGGGATGATTACCGATTTGGAAGCCAGTCAAGAACCCGAATGGGATATCCGTGCGATTGAATCCCTGAAAATGATCCCCAACTATTATCTGCAATACTTTTACCATACCGACCGCAAACTTGCTGCCCAAGAGAAGTGGCCGCCCTCACGTGCCGAGGAAGTCATCGAGATCGAAAAAGGCTTGCTGAACCAATATGCCGATCCGACACTTTCCGAGCCACCTGAAGACTTGATGAAACGCGGCGGTGCTTATTATTCGACGTTGGCAACTCAACTGCTCAACGCGCATTATAACGACCTGAGTGAGACCCATATAGTTAATGTGCCACATGGTGGTGCGGTTAAAGGTTGGCCCGAGGACTGGGTTTTGGAGATGCCGTGTCGAGTTTCGAGTGACGGTTTTCACCCTCTTCCAACGGAACCTCTTCCGCCTGTCTGTTATGGATTGATTGCCCAGATAAAAACATTTGAAATCCTCACGGTTGAGGCTGCTGTCCATGGGGATAAAGATGCTGCATTCCAGGCTATTCTCGCTCATCCACTATGCCCGCCTGCTGACAAGGTTCAGCAAATCCTTGATGAGTTGTTGGACACCAACCGCGAATA
Source organism: uncultured Anaerolineales bacterium (assembly GCA_964419495.1). Taxonomy (GTDB): domain Bacteria; phylum Chloroflexota; class Anaerolineae; order Anaerolineales; family UBA11858; genus NIOZ-UU35. The sequence continues at coordinate 11,769 of CAYQQX010000083.1, read as the reverse complement.
TTTACCTCAGTTTTAGGTTTGTTATTGACAGGATATATTGTGGAGTGATCTATATGCGTAAATTCCCGAAACTAGATTTGAATTCCGATTGGGTTGAAAAGACCCTTGGCGAAATGACGCTCGATCAAAAAATCGGTCAGCTGCTGCACCCGTGTATTCAACCTTCAAGCTCTGTTGAACACCGTACAGAAGCTTTAGGTAGCGTAGAACCTGGGGGCTTGTTCTTGTTCTCAGGTAGCAGACAGGAATTTTTAGAGATTACACGCTGGTTTCAGGATCGATCTCCAATTCCGTTGCTCATATCAGCGGACCTCGAGAACGGTGCCGGCAATATAGTTGAAGATGCCACGCGCTTTCCCAGTTTGATGGGGCTTGCCGCAACTGACAACGCGCAATTGGCTTATGAGATGGGCCGTGCTGCGGCGGTAGAAGGCCGATCTTGCGGGGTGCATTGGTCCTTTGGCCCGGTTGTGGATCTCTGCGTCAATCCCCACAACCCCGATAGTAATACCCGTAGCATGGGTGATAACCCAGATCGGGTGGCGAGCCTCTCTCAAGCCATGATCCGGGGTATGCAGGAAAACGGTTTATGCGCCACAGTAAAACACTTCCCCGGTGCCGGATTTGATGATCGGGATCAACATCTCACCAATACCATCAATCCTCTTCGGATGGATCAATGGTTTGAATCCAGTGGGCGGATGTTTCAAGAGGCCTTCGAGTTGGGTGTGTGGAGCGTCATGATAGGGCATTTGTCTTTACCCGCCTGGGATCCAGGAGTGGGCGAGCACATTCAATATTCACCCCCTGCGACCCTATCCCGCAGAATTGTCACTGACTTGCTGCGTGAGCGAATGGGGTTCGATGGTGTGATTATCACGGATGCACTGGATATGGCCGGGGTGACCGCCTGGGGGGTGTTCGATGAGATCATCCCCCGGGTGATTGAGGCGGGGTCTGATATGATCCTCTTTTCTGAAGCAAAACGAGATTTTGATATTCTACGGCGGGCGGTAGATGATGGTAGATTATCTGAAGAACGTATCGAGGAATCCGCTCGTCGGATTTTGGCGTTGAAAGAAACACTCAATCTCCAAGGGGATTCTGGCTCGACGCCGGTATCAGATGAAGAAGGTGAATTTTTTCAACAAACCAGCGTCAGTATCGCTGAGAAATCCATCACTTTAGTAAAGGATAACCATAATGCCCTGCCCCTTAAATTTGAGAAAGGTGTGCGCGTATTGAGTTATCACCTGCGCGGCGATCCTGAGGACAACGTGGATACCTTTGATGATCTGTTGCGTCAGAAGGGTGCAGAAGTCGTTCGTTTCACTGAAGAAGATATCAACAGCATCCCTCGGGGACATGACTTCGCTGACTATGATGTCGTGCTGCTCAACATCGTACTCAAACCATCCTGGGGAACCAACCGTATCAGGCCAGCTGGAAATTTCATGCGAGATGTTTGGGCGTTGATCACATGTCACCACCCCCGCCTGGTTATGATCTCATATGGTTCTCCATACATGAGTTACGAAATGCCCTTTGTGCCCCTGGTAATTAATGCATATTCGAATGACCTCAATACCCAGAAAGCCGTGTTGCGAGTTTTAAGTGGTGAGATCCAAGCCAAAGGGATCAGCCCTGTTGATCTTGATAGTCCCTATTTTACAAAATCATTGGATGGCTTCCGCGCTAACCTTCGAGATAATGAAAAATGAGCGCATTCAAAATTGGCGTAAAAGTTTATGACAATGATTGGTTTCTGAAGTACGGGTTGTCCTACCAGGAAGCTGCCCAGGTGCTTATGGATTGGGGTGTATCTTATGTGCTGGCCCAGAGTAAATATCTACCAATGCCGGATAGTGCTGTGGAAAGCGAGGTATCCCAGGAGTACTCTGGACGTTATGCTCAGTTAGATGATCGGAAATTTAGGGATGCGCTCGCTGAAGAAGGCATTGAATATTGGGCGACGGTGTGTACATTTTTCGATCCTCCAGCGATTGAAGAGAATCCGGAATGGAGACCGATTGGCTCAGACGGGCGACCAATGAACCAGGTTGACTGGTATGTTGGGATTGCGCCATCAATGATGGAGTACGTCAACCAGAAGATAGCTGCCATCGCTAATGCCGTGGATAAACTCGAGCCAGATGGTGTGTTCCTGTCCTTTACCCGTTGGCCGGGGTTTTGGGAATTATGGACCCCAAAATATCAGCGGGGCGATTTCCCTGAATATAGCTACGATCCCATTACCCTGAGACAGTTCAATCAAGATACTGGGGCGGAAGTGCCTGAGGGTAACCCAAGCGCTGCTGCGGAATGGATCGACGAAAACGTCCGTGAACTTTGGACAGCGTGGAAATGCCAGAAGGTCGTTGACGTCATCTGCATGGCCGGGGAAGCTGCCAGAAATCGAAAACCAAACACCAAGATCATGTTGAATACGCTCCCCTTTGGAGATGATTTCGAGGGGGCGCAGGCCGAGGTGTTTGGACAAAACGTGGGAATGTTGGCTGAGATGGTGGATGTTTTTGAAGTAATGACCTACCATCAAATTCTCAAGCGCCCCATCCAATGGATTCCTCAAGTTGGGAATATCGTGAAGCAGCGTACGGGTAAAGAAACAGTGTGCACGTTGCAGGCAACGCCATTATATTTGGAAGGGATCCACACGAAAGAAAAGCGCTCACCTGCCTTGGATGTCCAAGAATTTGCCAAAGCAGTAAAACTTACCAAAGATGCAGGGCTGGATGGGGTGGTGGTATTCGTGTGGTCAGATTTGTTGGAGAGGGTTTTTAAGGATAGGGATTTACGTTGGATAGAAGCCCTCCAAGGAAAATGATGGATTCGAATGGGGTAGTGGGAAGTATGGAGAGATATTTTTTAGGAGTCGACATCGGAAGTACAAAAAGCCATGCGTTAATTGCTGACGATAGCGGGCGGGCGATCGGGTTTGGCAAGGCTGGCCCTGGGAATTGGGAGACCGTTGGTTGGGAAAATACCCGTCAGGTGCTGCAAACGATTGTTGATCAGGCAATTGAATCGAGTAATATCGCTCGGGCTCAAATTGCTGGCGCGGGGTTCGGAATTGCTGGATATGATTGGGAAGAAGATCTGCAGCCCCATCAGGAGATCGTCGATTCCTTGAGGTTGAACGCCCCTTACCAGATCGTCAATGACAGTATCATCGGTCTGGTAGCCGGGGGTATGAAAGGATGGGGTGTCGTGATCTCGGCGGGCACCAGTAATAACTGTCGTGGCCGAGGCCAGAATGGGGAGGAAGGCAGGATTGTTGGAGACGGCATTCGATTTGGTGAATTTGGGGGCGCTTACGAGATTGTTTGGAAGGCGATTCACGCAGTGGCCGCAGCCTGGACACAGCGGTCTTCTCCCACGAAACTGACGGAAAAATTTATAGACATAACTGGGGCAGCCGATATTTCTGATTTGATCTCTGGCATAGTGCGCGATCAATACAGCTTGTCAGCGAAACATGCACCCCAAATATTTCGCATTGCGGAAGAGGGGGATGAGGTTGCCCAGGAGATCATCCGCTGGGCAGGCCGAGAATTAGGTGATCTGGCCATTGGTGTAATTCGACAGCTGAATTTTCAGAATACTGAATTTGAAGTAATTTTAGCCGGGAGCCTCTTCAAGGGAAGTAATTTGTTATCAGCCTCGTTAAAGAAAAGAGTGCTCGTTGAAGCGCCAAAAGCAACCTTCGTGCGATTGAAGGAGCCCCCGGTAGTTGGGGGCGTATTATTGGGGATGGAAACTGCCGGCGTTGAGATCTATCGCTACCGCGAGCGCCTGCTTGAATCATCTTTAGATTTATTATGATAAATAAACCCGATAATTCCTTACCGGAAAAGCAAATTATTTTTTGGGAGAATATCGATGAAATGGGAAAACCTTACATCTTTAGATTTTGAAAACCAGGCCAAGCAGTGTGGTGGTGTTGGGATTATTCCAGTTGGGGTTCTCGAAGCCCACGCTTCCCATCTTCCCTTAGGTACAGATCTGTTTGTCGCCTATTCGTCTGCCTGCCGTGCTGCTGAGATCGAAACAGCAATCGTCTTTCCGGCTTATCCTTACGGCATCAATATCGAGACAGCACACCTGCCTGGGGGTGTTGTGATTAAACGAGAGCTGGTTTTTGCGTTGTTGGAGAATATCTGCGATGAGATGTATCGCAATGGGCTGAACAAAATTATTTTGCACAGTGGGCATGGGGGTAACCGTTATTACCTGCCGCTGTTCGTGCAGACACTTCCTGAGAAGGACAAGTCCTATACAGTCTATTACGCAAACCTGGAATTTTTCCCCGGTGCTGAAGATATATTAGAAACAACGGAATACGGTCATGCTGGTGAGGCCGAAACCAGCATGCTATTGCACATTGACCCGGATCTGGTCAAAATGGATCAGGTGCCCCCCATGCCGTTCACCAGCTTGAAGCGGAACGCTGAACTAAAAGAAGTGGGTGCATATACTCAGGTCGATTGGTATTCAATGTATCCGCATATGTATGTTGGTGACGCCAGTAAATCCACTGCAGAGAAGGGGAAGACCATGTTTGATCACGAAGTAGATGCGCTGGTGACCCTCATTCAGGCTGTCAAAGCGGATCGCGTCACCCCAGGCTTCGTGGAGGAATTCAACCAGCGCAAGAGCAATCCAACCACACCCGATTTTTGGACCTCTCCCGGCGAGGGTGAAAAATAGTATGGGGCTCCATGAAGAAATCTATGAGCAGCCACTTGTCTTGGGACGGTTGTTAGAAAGCCAACTCGATACCGTTCAGCGAATTGCCGCGGCCATCAAGAAAGCGGATATTGATTATATATTTCTAACAGCACGCGGCACTTCCGATCATGCTGGGTTGTATGCCAAATATCTATGGGGGATGGTAAACCAGTTGCCCGTTGCCTTAGCTGCGCCATCTCATTTCAGCGTTTATAAGCAGCCGCCTCGCCTGAACCGAGCTGCGGTCGTCGGCATATCCCAATCGGGGCAGTCTCCAGATATTGTCAGCGTACTGGCAGAAGGCAGGCGGCAAGGCGCGCTGACAGTGGCAATTACCAACGCCCCGGATTCTCCGTTGGCAGAGAACGCTGATCATGTATTAGATATTAGTGCGGGACCAGAAAAAGCAGTCGCTGCCACGAAAACCTATACCGCACAGCTGATGGCCATTGGTATGTTGTCAGCTGCCCTTTGTGAGAACAATCAGATGTTTGAGCGATTGCAGCAGGTGCCTGCCCAGGTGCAGGAAATGCTGGCATTGGACGCATCTATTCGACAGATCACTGAACGATATCGCTATATGACCCATTGTGTTGTGCTGGGACGTGGCTACAACTATGCCACTGCCTTCGAGTGGTCGTTGAAGTTGAAGGAATTGACCTATGTGGTGGCAAATCCTTATTCCCCAGCCGATTTCCAACATGGACCCATCGCCATTGTAGAGGAGGGTTTCCCCGTGTTGGCGGTAGCTCCCCAGGGAGCAGTCCGCGAGAACTTGCAAGCACTATTACAGCGCCTGAAGGATGAGCTCCGGGCTGAGCTGCTGATCCTGTCGAATGATGAGGCCACATTAGATCTGGCTCATACGCCCCTGAAATTGCCAAAGGAGATGCCAGAATGGGTCAGCCCCTTGGTGAGCATCATACCTGCCCAACTCTACTGCTATCACTTGACCCTCGCAAAGGGATGGGATGCGGAGGCCCCGCGTGGTTTGAAAAAAGTGACTGAGACAAAATAGAAAGGATCAAAATTTCCATGAACGCCAAGCAAAAAATCATCCTTCTCTGGCTGTTTTGGGCCATCATTCTGATTGGCTTTCAAGCTACAGTACAGGCACGCTATGAGCCAAAGCGCCCTGATAAAGTATTACAGTGGACAGCCAACGAAACTACGCGTGTATTCAATAAGGATCAACCCTATCTCATCGACCCTTTTATGAATAATCAGGTGGCCTGGGATTCCGAATTCTATATTTCGATTTCCCTGGCAGGATATGATGATCCAGTTTTAAGATCCATCGGCGATTTTGAATGGAGTCGGACCCCGGAAGGGGACTTTTCCCTGAATTACGCCTTCCTGCCTTTTTACCCTTTTGTGATGCGTTTGCTTTATTACCCGCTCTCAATACTTGGATTAACCGATGTAGCAACAGCGACCCTGGCAGGTGTATTGGTTTCCCTACTAGGTACTTTAGGCGCCATGCTGGCACTCTACGGTCTGGTGGAACCCCATCTGGAAGATTCCGGGGGGATGAGGGCTGTTTTTTATCTTGTGATTTTCCCAACGGGCTTTTTTCTGGCACAAGTTTATACGGAAGGCTTGTTCGTCGGGTTGGCGTTTGGTTCATTAGCATTGTTAAAGAGAAAGAAATTATTGTGGGCAGCAGTCCTGGCAGTATTCGCCACCTGGACCAGGGCCGTTGGGGGCGCCTTGCTCATTGCTCTGCTCTGGTTTTGGGTAAAGGAAACGGATTGGCAGAATTTCCAGTGGCGCGATCTTGGCCGCGGAATGATCGCCTTACTCCCCCTGGGGGCCTTTTTGGCCTGGAAGTTCTCACCATGGGGGAGGGCATTTAGCATCGTTGAAGATCAATTTTTCGGCCGGGGGATTTTCTTGATAAGAAGTTCGCTCTCTAATTGGGCTTTGGGTTATCGTTCGATTTTTGCTAACAACCTGCAAACCCGCGTCTTTTACCTGATCGAGTTTGCCGCGACGTTGTTGGGTTTGGTAGCCTGTTTCGCCACGCTGCGCCGCTATCCAGCGGAGGCTTTGTTTGGTTTAGCCGTTATCGGGATTTCCTTTTTCAGTGGACAAGCGCAAGGAATGCCACGATATGTAATCGCGGTACCTTCTGTGTTCATCTTTTTGGCCACTCTTGGTAAGAATGAGATTTTTGACCGTGCCTGGACCGTGGGCAGCGTACTATTGATGGGTATGTTAGCTGCCCTTTATGCGTTCAATTTTTGGGTCGCATAAGCCTGGAATCTTGATATGCACCGGTATATCCATGTAGTGGTCATATTGTCATTTGCCTTGTGCTCATGCAAACAGGTACAGTTGCCCCAGGAGACAGAGATTATGTCCATACCTACCTCATCATTTCGCGTGATCGCGTATGCTACCGAGGCGATTATCGTAGATCTGATCCCTTTTGAGCGGATTACGCACATCAACTATGCCTTCCTGATCCCCAATGAAGACGGCAGCTTTGCTGATTTGCACAACCCCTGGAAATTAAAACAGATTGTTGAAGGGGCACATGCCCAGGGGGTCAAGGTTTTCATCTCGGTTGGGGGTTGGGGTTGGGATCAACAATTCGAGCAGATGGCAGCCCAAAAGGAGTCTCGATCAGCCTTCGTGCGCAATCTGGTGAATTTTGTTGATGAGTATAATCTGGATGGCGCCGATGTCGATTGGGAATATCCCAACCCTGATCAGTCAGAGGAATTTCTGTCCTTGATGAGCGAACTGCGCGAGGCCCTGCCAGCCGACATAATGCTTACCGCGGCGGTAATTGCCTATGGCGATGAGCACGGCCTGGGCATCACACCAGAAGCCTTCCAGTTGATGGATTTTGTCAATATCATGACCTATGATGGCCCCGACCATGGCACAATGGCGCAGTTTGAAAAGGGGTTGGCCTATTGGGCGGACAGAGGTCTTCCACCCGAAAAGATGGTGCTGGGCGTGCCATTCTATGCCCGCCCTGATGGCACCCCTTATTCCCGGTTGGTCGCGGCTGATCCAGCCGCTGCCCAAGTTGATACCTTTGAACTCTACGGCGTGCAGTTGCACTACAACGGCATCCCCACCATCCAGGCCAAGACACGCCTGGCTCTGGAACAAGTAGGGGGCATCATGTTCTGGGCCTTGGATCACGACAGCCAGGACGAGCACTCTTTGCTTCTCGCTATGGATCAAGTCGTATTTGGCGAAATAAAGTAAGATTGATTCATGAACAGTATACTACCTCGAAGTGACCCTGAAATATGACCAGATCAATTCGACTAATCGTGAATGCCGACGATTATGGGCGTACTGTTGAAGTTTCAATTGGTATCCGACAGGCCCACCTTAACGGCATCATCACTTCGACAACCTGTATGATGAATATGCCTACCATCTTCGAGGATATTAAACTTGCCTTAGAGGAGGCCCCTGATCTGGGATTGGGCGTGCATCTGGTGCTGACGGCAGGCAGGCCGCTCTCTCCCCCCGATGACATGGGCACATTGACCGACTCCCAGGGTGGGTTCTTGAAACCCGATGAGCTTTTATCTCGCCTCGGACAGATTGACCCCACGCAAGCACAGGCGGAATGGCGCGCCCAGATCGAGGCTTTTATCACTGCGTCAGGCAGGCAACCCACCCACCTGGATTCTCACCATCACTCATCCTACTTCAGTGAACCCTTGATGCGCGCCATGCTCGAACTGGCATGTGATTACGATTGCGCAATCCGCCAACCGCGCGCATTTCGACCCGATGGTCTCCCGGATGGCCTGCCTGAGCAGGTTCAAGAGCCAATCCAAGAATATGGTCCGCGCCTGATAGCCGAGTTCGAGTCGCGCTGCCCGGATGTATTCTATGCCAGCTTCTACGATGATCTTGCAACTCGACAGGAGTTGCTTCGCATTCTGGATGACCTCAGCATGGGTACATCCGAGATCATGTGCCATCCTGGATATGCCAGCCCTGAGCTGATCGCCTCATCCTACTATTCGAACCAACGTGAGATTGAATTGCAAATTCTCACCGATCCCACTGTAAAGGAGATCGTCGAGCAGAAAGGTATTGAATTGATAACTTTCGCTGAATTTTAGATTCATTAGGAAATAATTCTTTAGGTGCTAATAACGAAAATGAATGAACCAACCCTAACTTACAAAGATCCTTCCCAATCCATTGACCTACGTGTCGATGACTTGCTAGCCCGTATGACTATGGAAGAAAAAATCGGTCAGATGACTCAGGTCGAGAAAAACAGCGTCAAACTGGAAGAAATCGGCAAATTTTTTGTTGGCTCTGTGCTCAGCGGAGGGGGTGGATCGCCTCCTGAAAACACAGTTGAAGGCTGGGCCGAGATGGTCGATTCATTCCAACGGGCCGCCCTCGGAACTCGCCTGGGGATTCCCATCATCTATGGGGTCGATGCTGTCCACGGACACACCAACCTTAGAGGGGCTACCGTTTTTCCTCACAACATTGGCCTGGGCGCAGCAAATGACCCTGATCTAATGTTCGCCATCGGTCAGGCTACGGCGGTGGAAATGCTGGCGACTGGAATCCCCTGGAATTTTGCTCCAGCAGTCTCTATCCCCCAGGATATTCGTTGGGGCCGCACATTCGAGGGGTATGGTGAAGATACCGATCTGGTCACGCGCTTGGCAATCCCTTACCTTCAGGGTTTGCAAACCCCTCCCGAAGGGTGGCCGAAGGATGAGATTTTGGTTCTTGGCACGCCCAAACATTACCTTGGCGATGGTGGCACAGTTTTCGGCTCATCGACGACGGTTATCGAACAGCAACGTTATCTTCTTGACCAGGGGGATACACGCATGGGGGAGGAGACATTGCGAACCCTCTTCCTGCCGCCCTACGAGGCAGCGATAGAAGCCGGAGCACTCAGCATTATGGCATCATTCAATAGTTGGCATGGGGAAAAATTGCATGCCCATCCCTATCTGCTGACAGAAGTGCTCAAGGGTGAGTTAGGTTTCGGTGGTTTCATAATTTCCGATTGGGAGGCGGTCAATCAAGTCTCGGACGATTACTACACTGCCGTGGTAGAGTCAATCAATGCCGGCATAGATATGGTGATGACACCCTACGACTACCAGGCCTTTATTGTGGCGCTCACCCGAGGAGTGGAAGAAGGCCGTGTATCGACCTTACGCATCGACGATGCTGTACGGCGAATTTTGAAAGCTAAATTCTCTGTTGGGTTATTCGAGAGTCCACTCTCCAATCCAACCCTGAAGGAGGTTGTGGGCTCTAAAGATCATCGTGAACTGGCGCGCCAGGCTGTGCGTAAATCATTGGTGTTGTTAAAGAACGAAAATCAGACAATCCCCATTGAAAAGGAAACGCCATTGATCATTGTTGCTGGGGAGGGTGCTGACAATATTGGCCTGCAATCTGGAGGGTGGACAATCGAGTGGATGGGAAAATCTGGACCGATTACTCCAGGAACAACCATCTTGGAAGGAATCCGGACGGCAGTATCACCCGATGCGATTGTGAACTACGAAAGCTCTGGTCGTTTCGAAAGAAATGTTGGTGAAAATGGAAAACCGATGATCGCCGATGTTGGTATCGTGGTGATCAGTGAAGAGCCGTATGTTGAAGGTTTTGGTGACCGGGCAAACCTGACCCTATCTGGTGAAGATGTCGATCTGATCGCCCGCGTTCGCAAACACTGCCAGAAATTGATCGTTATCATAATCTCAGGGCGGCCGTTGGTGCTCACGGATCAACTTCCACTGATGGATGCCCTGGTAGCTGCCTGGCTGCCTGGCAGCGAAGGTGCTGGTGTAGCTGATATGCTCTTCGGTGGATTATCCTTTCAATGGCAGGCTGCCTTTTACGTGGCTGCGGACTAACGATCAACTTCCATTGAATATAAATAATTCAAAATCTGATCAGTCGCTCTTCTCCTTTGGGTTTGGGCTAGAAACGTGATGCTGGAAGAATAAACGACCAATACCAGTGAAACCTGGTTTAGATGCTCACACTGCCAGTGTTTTTGATTGGGCCATAACCACGGATGCGTGCAAATACCTCATCTTCGATAATTTACTTTCTATATTTTGCAGCGATAGCCGCAGTAATTCCCTTTCTGGCATTATATTATCGATCCATGGGCCTCTCTGGTAGCCAAGTTGGGTTGTTGCTGGGCATTTCACCCTTGCTAACCCTATTCGCCTCACCTTTTTGGACTGGGCTGGCAGATGCTAGGCAGCGGCATAGAGTCGTATTGACGATCACACTAGTTGCAGCTGTAGCAATCATGTCGATGGTTCCAGCAATTACCAATTTTGGTCTGCTCCTCGTCGCAATCATTCTGTTTTCCTTCTTCTCTGCTCCCATCATGTCCCTAGTGGATAGTGCAACTTTATCTTCCCTAGGCAACCAGCGCGAAATGTATGGTCGCATCCGGTTATGGGGGACGATTGGATGGGGGTTATCTGCGGCGATGCTGGGAATGATATTCCAACGGTATGGTCTACGATGGATGTTCTGGTCATATGCGATCTTTATGGCTCTGATCCTGATTCCTAACACTCGGGTGAAGTATCCTAGCGTAGCTTCAGAGACGCCCTTCTGGTCTGGTGTGAGGTCGTTACTGGTAAACCGACGCTGGGTGTTGTTTTTGGTGATGATCTTTGTGGCCGCGATTGGTATGGCAGCACACACAAATTACATGTCGATATTGATGGACGAAATCGGTGGCAGTAAGACATTGATAGGTATTGCCTTCATGATTTCGACCGTCTTCGAACTACCGGTCATGTTCTTTTCCTACATCCTGTTGCGCAAGCTTAATACTAAGGGCGTGCTCATTCTGGCTATCGTCATCACCGGCCTGCGCTTTGTGTTGTATGCTTTTGCGAGAAGCCCTTGGGTTGTCATGGCTATTCAAGGGTTGCATGGTTTTACTTTCCCGGCTTTGTGGATCGCTGCAGCTCGTACCGTGCAAAAACCTCATCCAAAGTATTTTACTCTAGAAAAACGGTTATA
>CAYQQX010000082.1:0-19830 GCA_964419495.1 uncultured Anaerolineales bacterium | reverse complement strand
CTATGCAATCGAAGAATTCCAAAACTGTGTCGACTCTACTAACAATATCAAAGTGTGCCGGGGCAATTTGCCCCCCGGATTATGGGCAATAGGCAGGAATACGGTCACCCTGGATGTCGGGGATGGCGATGCGCTCAAGCTGCGGGTGGTCCTGTTCGATTACGACTATGCCAGCAAAGATGACCAGGTTTGTGTGGCTGAACTCTATACCACCAAAAAGGATATCTTCGAATGGAGCAAAACCGACCAGGAAAAATGGCACCTTACCCAATCGGATAACGGCAACGCCTCCTGTCAGGTTGACGTGGTGATCAGCGGGCTGACACCCTGGATCGATGATTGAGAAGAGGAGCAAGCTGATGAACCTTCCCAGGAACTTCCTCATCCTGAGCTTGATGCTCATCTGTCTGGGTTTGTGCTGTTCCGCATGTGACCCTGAGTCTTTACCCGTCCCTGAGCTGGCACCCGGATTCACCACCCAGGCCTGGATCGATGCACCCTTGGATGGAGCGCGCATCCCCCTCGCGACCTACGAGATCGTTTTCCACGCCGCATCACCTTTGGGATTGGAGCAAGTTGAACTGGCGATCAACGGCCAGCGCGTCACGGTTTTGGATCTTGCAGAGCGGCCCTATTTCTTTCAAGATCGCTTTGACTGGCTGCCCCCCGCGCCGGGAACCTACCTGCTCGAGGTGCGCGCCGCGGCCGGCGGCTCATTCGGACTCCCGGCTTACGCGAGAATCGAAGTTGGGGGGGCAGAGCAGCCCGCAGCCAACCCCATTACCCCCACGCCGACCGCAACTGCTACCGCAACCGGGACACCGACCCCATCACCAAGTCTCACCCCGACTTCCGCAGTCGAAGAACGCGCCTGCCGGGTGACCGCGCTGGCTAATCTCTTCTGCCGTCAGGGCCCGGGTAGAGCCTTCGAGCCGCTAGACAGCTTTACGCCAGGCCTGTCTGCCGATGTCGTTGGCCGCAGCACGGATGGCTTTTTCTGGTATGTCATTGGGCCCAATTTCGGCCATCTGTGCACGGTTCCCGATAACCCCCAACTGGTCGAACTGAGGGGGGCCTGCAGCCAGCTGCCACGCTTTACTCCCATTCCCAGCCCCACTGCGACCGCCACCCCAACCGCGACTCCAACGGCAACGGATACCCCGCGCAGATAACGGAAACCTATTGACTCCCAAAACGTTTTGGAATAGAATAAAATCGTATCCAAAACGTTTTGGTTATTCATAAGGGAATTTAGCAAGGACTGAATATGGCCGTAACGCTCAAAGATATCGCCAAAAAGGTGGGAAAATCTGTCACAACGGTTTCACGCGCACTCCACGGTTATGATGATGTCAGCCCTGAAACCATTGCCCTGGTCCGCAAAGTAGCTGACGAAATGGGGTACACCCCCAATATTATTGCCCAACGCCTGCAAAAACAACGCACAGATACCATTGGATTCATCCTCCCCACTTTTGGACCGCGCTTTTCTGATCCTTTCTTCAGTGAATTTATCGCCGGTATAGGCAACAAGGCCGCCAAGCTTGGCTATGACATGTTGGTCTCGGTACATCCCCCGGGAGAGGAAGAACTCAAAACTTACCGCAGAAAAGTTCAAAGTTATTCAGTAGATGGCTTTGTCATTGTGCGTACACGATGCCAGGATCCTCGCATTGAATATCTCTGTCAAACCGACTTTCCCTTTGTTGCTTTTGGGAGAACAGAAAACTCTTGCGATTTTCCTTATGTAGATGAAGACAGCGAGCATGGCATGCGACTGATGGCGCACCATCTTGCAGATAAGGGGCATCAGAGAATAGCCTTCATTGGCGCCCCCGAGGGTCTCATGTTTGCTCACTACCGACTTGATGGATTTCGCAAAGGTTTAGAAGAAAAAGGTTTGTCGCTCGATTATGAACTGATCATTACCGGGGACCTCACTCAACGAGACGGCTACAGACAAGCCTTAGCTTTATTAGATTCCGCCAATCCACCTACCGCGATCGCGGCCAGCAACGACCTGATGGCTTTAGGCGCCATCAGTGCCGCCCAAAAACATGGTCTCGTTGTCGGCAAAGATATCGCAATCACAGGCTTCGACAATATTCCCCTCGCAGAGCACAGCCATCCGCCATTAACTACAATCCACCAACCCATCTACCAAATAGGCAATATGGTGTGTGAAATGCTTATCGACCTGGTACAGGGAAAAAGTATCGAAACGCACCATACGCTATTGGAGCCCAAGCTCGTTATACGCGAATCATGCGGTGGAAATTAGCAAAAATAATTTTAAAGGAGGTGATGCCTTCCAAAAAATAAGCCTAACTGAAGTTCCTATCTTAACCCATTTTCACTTTTTACTATCCGGAGGATAAAGACTATGAAGAAGTTTTCCATTTTTATGCTGATCGTCATGATTAGCTCCTTGCTGGTAGGTTTTGCGCCTCGCCAAGACAAGACCGTGATCGAATTCTGGACCACGGATAACGAAGAAGCACGCATTGACGCCTACGAGGCCATTGCGGCAGCTTTCATGGCCGAACACCCTGAAGTTGACCTGCGCATTGTGCCCATCGAAGAGGCTGGAATTGCTCAACGCATCGCCACAGCCCAAGGCGCCAACCGGCTCCCAGACATCGTCCGTATGGGTGTCGAGCGCGTTTCTGCATTTGCCGCTGATGGTATTCTCGATGAGGATGCCGCAACTGCCACCATCCAGGCTATTGGTGAAGATGATTTCCGCGATGGCCCTCTGGCCATGGTCACCAACCCTGAGACCGGCAAGTACTCGGCAGTGCCCTTCGATGGCTGGATCCAGGCCATTTGGTACCGCTCCGATTCATTCAGCGAAGCTGGCGTTGGCGCGCCCATAACTTGGGACGATATCAATGCCGCCTGTGACGCATTGCCCGGAACCGGCAACTTGCTCTATGGTCTGACCTTGGGTACAGACCCTGGACAGAACTACCCGCACCAGGTCTTCGAACAGGTCGCTATGTCCAACGATGCCTGGCCTTTCGATGATGATGGCAATGTCTCGATGAACACCGAGAACATGGTTGCCGCGCTTGATTTCTACGCTGGTCTGCAGCGCTGTGCTCTACCCGGCCCGCAGTACTGGCGCGGTGCCCGAGAGGCATACGAGCTTGATCAGTCCGGCATGCTCTTCTACAGCACCTACATCATGGATGACCTGGTTGACGGCTCCGGCCTTGAGGGCGGCGGCAATGTTGAGATCCCCGTTGAGGATCTGCCTGGTGTAACCGGCTTCGCCGCCACCATGGAAGGCCCCAATAGCGCGGCCTCCTACGGTCAGTTGGTCACCCTCGGTATTCTCGAAGGTGCCGACCCCATGTCCCAGGAAGTTGTCAAGTTCTTTATGACTGGCGAAAACTACCAGTCAGTCTTGGCTCTGGCCCCCTTCGGCAAGGTTCCCGTTCTGGAGAGCGCCGTTGAAGGTTGGTCCACACTGAGCGACTACTTCGCCAACTACTCTGAAGACACCCTGGCCCAGATCGCCAATGGCTTCGAGACCATGCAGCGCTGGCTCTTCAAGCCCGGTTACGACGCAACCCAACGCGCCGTCATCGGTGACATTGAAGGCCGTCTGTTGATCCCGCAAGCAATCAGCAACATCGCCCTCGAGGGCATCATGACGCCCGAGAGCGCGGCTGAATGGCTGCAAGAACAGGTTGAACTGCTATACGCCGAACGACTAGGCGAGTAAACCTGAAACCAATTGGGGACGCAGTCGATGGCTGCGTCCCCAAACTCTATATGCGGGAATGGTGAAAAAGCTGATGCTTACATAATCCAATGTTACCGATTGTCATCCTGAACACAGCGTCGCCGTAGGCCTGCAGAGCAAGCGGAGTGAAGCATGCCCTGCGAATGACAGTGGAGACGCTTGTGTATCCCAAATTATGAGCACCACGATTATCACCACTCCTTTATAAGCAAGAAGTGAATTTGATTCGCTTTTCAATCAGCTAAGAAATACCTGAAGGAAGGAGGAGATATGTCTGTAGCAACCAAATCAAAGTGGAGATCTCTGCAAGCACGCGAGACCCGCTTGGCCTGGTCACTAGTCCTTCCAACTGCAATCATTGTTTTTGGATTAGTCATCTTCCCTGCTGTATTCAGCGTTTGGGTTAGCTTCCATGACGTTGGGCTCCACAATCTCAATGACGTATTCAATGCCCCCTTTGTAGGCTTTGATAACTACCGCAAAGTGTTCGAAGATTTCGCCTTCAAATTCCAGGCCGGTCAAAGCTGGGGTGCCGCGGTTACCAGCGTGGTCTATTCATTTGCTGCCACGTTCCTGACAATTGTTGTCGGCCTGATTGCATCCTTACTATTAAATCGACCTTTTAAAGGTCGCGGTCTGGCACGCGCCATATTCTTATTCCCCTATGTAGCGCCCATCGTCAGCGTGGCATTTGTCTGGCGCTGGATTTTGGACCCGCGCCCCTCAGGCGTGATCAATGATATTTTGATGAAAACGGGGTTGATCGAACTGCCCAAGGCATATCTCGCCACCCGAGGACTGGCCTTGCTCTTGGTGATCATATTTGAAGCCTGGCGCTATTTCCCATTTGCCATGTTGATGATCCTGGCCAGATTGCAAGCCGTAGACAACACCATGTACGAAGCCGCCGAGGTCGATGGCGCCAACACCATGCAAAAATTCTGGAACATTACCATCCCTGAATTACGTTATGTGCTTGGAGCCATATTCTTGTTGAGGCTGATGTGGACCTTTAACAAATTCGATGACATCTTCCTGTTAACCGGAGGGGGTTTCGGCACCAAAGTCTTGCCGGTGCTGACCTACGAATTTAGTTTCCGTCTCTTTGACTTCGGGCGAGGTTCTGCCACGGCTATGATTTTGCTCTCGATCCTGGTTGTCTTCATGGCATTCTATATCGGCGTCGTGATGCGGAACGTGGAGGAATAAACCATGAACAACGAACCGAAAAATTTCTTAGGTCATATGGCAGCCTGGATCACCTGGCCGCGCTTCATCTTCTCCGTTGTGATGTTCTTCTTCCTCACCAGCATCCTTTTCCCATTCTATTGGATGGTGAGTTCTTCCTTCAAGACCCGCGCTGAGATTGCCGGAAGAGAACCGGTTTACGTGCCTGAGGCACTGCGGCTGGAGGCTTACAAAGAATTATTTAACCCCGAACATGAAAGCTACCAAGAGTTTGGCGCAAACATCCTCAACACGCTGAAAGTGTCTTTCCCTACAGCCATCATCGCCGTAATCCTGGCCGTCCTCGGCTCTTACGCCATTGCTAGGCTTAGGTTCAAGGGCAAGAATTTACTGTTGAACAGTATCCTGCTCGTGTACTTGTTCCCTGGGGTGCTGCTCATCATTCCGCTATTTGCCATGCTGGCTCGCATCGGCACGCAGCTTGGCTTCGAGATTCAGGACAATCTCGGCGTGCTGATCTTCACCTATCTGGCGCAAACGCTGCCCGTTGCCCTCTATATGCTGACCAACTACTTCCGTACCATCCCCGATGAGATCGAGCAAGCCGCCCTCATCGACGGATGCTCTCGCCTGGAAGTTATCTGGCGGGTAACGCTGCCCCTGGCAGTTCCTGCCCTGGTTTCCGTCAGCATCTACACATTCATGATCGCCTGGAATGAATTCCTCTACGCATTGGTATTCCTCAACGATCACAGCATGTTCACCATGCCGATCAAGATCAACACCATCTTCAATGATCCCAGCCCACGTCCACATGTGGTGATGGCGGCATCGACAATCATGACCGTACCTATCGTTCTACTCTTTCTCTCGATGGAACGATTCCTGGAAGAGGGATTGACGGCAGGTGGTGTAAAGGGCTAAAATCCATCTGGATTGCGATCCAGAACATTAAGAACAAAACCCCGGAGTGATCAAGCATACTCCGGGGTTTATGGCTAAGCAACTAAGCATCAATGCGACATCAAATCCGCTGGACATCAAAAAAAATTGCCGCTCGCCTGAGCGAAATTGAGTCACTGGCTTATCGCCAGCATCACGCCATACCCCCATTTCGACATTACGAACTTGATGACCCCATGAGCCCACCGCCCATTGGGTTGGATGTGGGCGATTCTGCTTGGGTGGAGATTGCGCCGCATTCCTACTGGGGATCCCCGCGCACGACCTTTGTCATTCGAACAAGATTTCAGGTTCCAACCTCGTTGCTGGGTGCCAGACCCATTGCCTTGTACCTGCCAATTGGCATCGCGGGAACCTTTTCTCATCCCGAGGCATTAGCCTATATCGACGGAGAACCTTACGCCACTTGCGACCGCCATCACCCGGAGATCATCCTACCAGAGAGATACTGTGATGGCGAGGTGCATATTCTTGCGCTTCACGGTTGGACCGGAATTGGTGGGCTATCTGCCAGTGAGATGACCTCGAAATTGAGGATGTTCCCCTGCGAAGTGGTTCAGATTGAACAGCCCACGCGCGATTTCATCGCCCTGGCCCGCGTTACTTTGGGGATCTTGAATCAGCTTGAGGAGCGCGATCCAGCCAGGCATCATTTACTCACAGCACTGGATGAAGCCTTCAAGATGTTGGATTTACGATTGCCGATTGGGAACTCTTTCTACGATAGCATTCCTGCCGCTTACGATATCCTGAAATCTGGCATCGGGAAGGCTGGCCCGCCCTTGGATGTAGATATCACCGCCATCGGTCACGCCCACATCGACGTCGCCTGGCTGTGGACCCTGGACCAAACCCGCCTGAAAGCAGGCCGCACCTTCCACAATGTGCTCCGCTTGATGGAGCAATATCCGCACTACCAGTTCACCCAAAGCCAGCCGCAGCTTTATGATTACGTAAGGGGTGATTTTCCGGAGCTCTTCGATGCGATCAAGGAACGCATTGTCGATGGACGTTGGGAGCCTATCGGCGGCATGTGGGTCGAGGCGGACTGCAATCTATCTGGACCCGAGTCATTAGCACGCCAATTCCTGTTAGGGCGCCAATTCTATCGAAAACATTTCGGCACCGAGGCCGAATCCCCCTTCCTCTGGCTGCCTGACGTTTTCGGCTATGCCTGGAATTTACCCCAGCTGATCAAAGAATCTGGCCTGGAATATTTCTTCACCATTAAGATCGGTTGGAGCCAGTACAACCGCCTGCCCTATGACTCCTTCTGGTGGCAAGGCCTGGATGGCACGCGCGTGCTGACCCATTTCAGCACCACCAAAAACCCTGATAGCCCGCATGCGGCTACGTACAATTCCAACGCCTCTCCCAGCCAGATCATGGGCACCTGGCTCAATTTCCAGCAGAAGGATTACGCCCCCGTCGGTGAGACTCCACCACTATTGATGTCCTATGGTTGGGGGGATGGCGGCGGCGGACCAACGGGAGAGATGCTCGAAAACATCCGCGAGCTGGGAAATTTCCCTTCGGCGCCCCAGGTTCAAACCGGCAAAGTGGGTCAATTCTTCAAGCAGCTTGAAGCTGTCAGCGATGACCTGCCCATATGGAACGGCGAGCTTTACCTGGAATATCACCGCGGTACGTACACCACACATGCGCGCAACAAGAGAGCCAATCGCAAGAGTGAATTCTTGCTGCACGATGCCGAATTCCTGGCGACTTATGCATCTCTCTTAGATTCTAATTTCCAATATCCAACATCCAAATTCCAAGCAGCATGGGAACTCGTCTGCCTCAACCAATTCCACGACATCATCCCTGGGAGCAGCATCGCACCAGTTTACGCCGAATCACTGCAGCAGTATCAGCAGGTCCACCAATCGGTGACCGAGATACGCGACCAGGCATTAGTAGTCATTGCAAAGAATCTCGGCGCTGATCAGCTCATCGTCAACCCCACATCCTTCACGCGCAATGAACCTGTTGAATTCGATGGCAAGTTAATCGATGTCGGGGAATTGCCTCCATATAGCGTCACACCACTGAACAGGGAAGGGCTTAACGTTGAACGTTCAACGTTAAACGTTTCAACAAAACACCTCGAAAACGATTTCATACATGTCGAACTCAACGCTGCCGGGGACATTGCCCGTATCTACGACAAAACCGCACAGCGCGAAGTTCTCCCCCAGGGCACTGCAGCCAACCAATTTCAGGCCTTCGAAGACCGGCCCTTGAATTGGGATGCCTGGGACATCGACATTTTCTTCGATGATAAGATGTGGCTCGCAGAACCGGCAACCAGCATCGAGGTTGTTAAGCAAGGTCCACTGCGAGCAACGATTGAAATCAAGCGCCGCATCCTCAACAGCGAATACGTCCAACTCATCTCTCTGACCCACAACAGTCCGCGCATAGATTTCGAAACCAACATCGATTGGCGTGAACGCAAAGCGCTGCTCAAGGTCGCTTTCCCCGTAGACGTGCTGGCTCCCAAGGCAACCTTCGAAATTCAATGGGGCAACGTTGAGCGACCCACGCACCGCAACACCAGTTGGGATTGGGCGCGCTTCGAGACTGCGGCCCAAAAATGGGTTGACCTGAGCGAGGGGGATTACGGAGTCAGCTTGCTCAATGACTGCAAATATGGGCACGACATCTACGAAAATGTCATCCGTCTGACTCTGCTGCGCGGCACCACCGCCCCGGACCCCCAAGCCGATCTAGGGGAACACAGCTTCAAGTACAGTCTGCTGCCGCATATCGGAAGCTGGGGAATGGAAACAGTTCGAGAGGCATATGCGTTGAATAATCCGCTGATAGTGTACAAGTCACAAGTTACAAGTTACAAGTCTCAAGCTGGAAGTGAACGATCTCAAGCTGAAGGGGAAACATCGCACACCGCACATCGCACGACTTTGGAATCCAACATCAATCATCCATCATCTAATCTCCAATCGACAATCGACAATTCACAATCGCTAATCGCTGTTGATCGCTCTAACACCATCATCGAAACCATCAAACGCGCAGAAGATGGGAACGGAGTCATCATTCGTTTGTATGAATCTCAAAGGCAGCGCGGGGCCTACTTTTTGACAACCAATTTCCCCTTAGCGGCGGCCTGGCGCACCAATATCCTTGAAGAAAACCAGCTAGAGATTTCAGTCAATGGAAATCAAGTAAGCCATGAAATCAAACCCTACCAAATCCAAACAATTAGATTGATCCCAAGGCATTGATGCAAACATGAAACACAACATAGGCATGTTCCACTATATCGCAGGACTGACTGACGGCGTCTCATTAGAGATGAACAAATGGATTCAAGTCCTGAAAGATATGGGTCACACGGTGCATATTTGTGCGGGGAAAATTGGCCCCGCCGCTGATGGCACAATCATCAAAGAGATGTACCACCATCGACCCGATGCTCGTCTACTGTATTCCAACACCTTCCAAGCACTACGCGATTATCGCAACGAAGCCACCTACCGTGCAGGCCTCTTTCAGCTCTCGGACCGAATTGAAACCAAAATCCTGAGCTTCATCGAAGACAAAGAAATCGATTTCTTATTACCGCAAAATGTATGGTCTGTGGCTGCTAACCCCGCCGTCGCCATCGCGCTGACCAACGTAATGCACAAATTGCAGCTGCCCACTTTGGCGCAAAGCCATGATTTTTATTTCGAACGTACCGAGGGGCTCCGGCTGACCAGTGGAACGGCGGTTGAATTAGCCGATATGTATTTGCCGCCACGTGATCCCCTGATCAAGCATGTGGTGATCAACTCCATTGCCCAAGAGCAATTGATTAATCGCAAAGGCATCCAATCTACCGTTGTGCCCAATGTCTTCGATTTCGAGGCGCCTGCTTGGGCACCCGATGAATATAACAGCGATTTTCGCGCCAGCATTGGTTTGCGCGAAAATGACATTATGATCTTGCAAGCCACACGCATCGTCACGCGCAAGGGAATTGAGCTGGCCATCGATTTTGTCAAGGCATTGGATAGCCCAGCCAACCGAGCGAAGCTCCAAACCAATGGACTCTACGATGGACGCAAATTCGATGCTGACAGCCGCATTGTGTTGGTTATGGCGGGGTACGCCTTGGATGATGCCACTGGACGTTATAAAAGTCAGCTTGCGACCAAGGCTAAAGATCTAGGCGTCCAAGCAATTTTCATTGAAGACATCGTTGAGAGCAGCCGCGGAATGCTCAATGGCAAAAAGGTTTACTCCCTTTGGGATACCTATGTATTCGCTGATTTCGTCACTTACCCAAGCATTTGGGAAGGCTGGGGCAATCAATTGCTCGAGGCACTGCGCGCAAAATTGCCACTGATGCTCTTCGAATACCCCGTATATGAAACCGATATCAAAGATAAAAATTTGCGAGTGGTTTCGCTAGGAAACGAAATTGCGGGGCGCGATGACCACGGCCTGGTTACTGTTGAGCAAGGCATCATCGAGAACGCAGCTGAACAAGCCGTTGAACTACTCACGGATAATGAACTACGACAGGAGACCGTTGAGCACAACTTCCGCATGGCAAAACGATTCTTCTCCATGGACGCCCTGCACATCTATCTTAGGCAGTTGATGAACGACCGAGGCTAAAAATGCCAAACGATTTGGCAAAAACGCTACTTGAACACATCGAATTTATCTATGGCACAGAGCCAGCAGAAAAAATCTCTGCGCGCATCCTCGAACACTTAGAGAGGTTCAAAGCTGCTCATCCTGCGCTAGCCTCTTCCTCACCCCACAACCGCCTGAGCGAGGGCGATTCAATTCTGATCACCTATGGAGACATGGTCCAACATGATGGCCAGCCACCCCTACAAACCCTGACTGAATTCGTTCAGAAATATCTCAAGGATGTGGTCAGCACCATTCATATCTTGCCCTTTTTTCCTTATTCCTCAGACGATGGCTTTTCTGTGATCGACTATCGCGCGGTAAATCCGGATTATGGGGATTGGGATGACGTCTGCCAACTTGGCGACCACTTCCGCTTGATGTTCGACGCCGTGGTAAACCATATCTCTGCCCAGAGCGTGGAATTTCAAGGCTTCCTCCAAGGTGATCCAGATTATGAGCAGTTTTTCACTGTCATCGAGCCTGGCACAAACCTAACGCGCGTTTTCAGACCGCGCGCCACCCCCCTGCTAACTCCTTTTGAGACTCCATCTGGAGAGAAATTAGTCTGGACGACCTTTAGTGCCGATCAGATCGATCTCAATTATCAAAACCCTGATGTACTCATCGAGGTGATCGACATCCTGCTCTTTTATGCTGCTCACGGCGCAGAGTTCATCCGCCTCGATGCCGTGACTTATGTTTGGAAAGAACTTGGCACTGACTGCATTAACCTGCCGCGCACCCACCGCATCGTACAGCTAATGCGCACTGTGTTCGATATCGCCGCGCCGCGGGTGGCCATCATCACGGAGACCAATGTGCCTCACAAAGACAATATCGCCTACTTCGGCAACGGCAATGATGAAGCCCAGATGGTCTACAACTTTGCGCTTCCCATTCTGACCTTGCAGGCCTTTCATAAATCTGATGTCAGCACATTGTCTTCTTGGGCAAATACTTTGGAACTGCCATCCGATCAGGCAACTTTCTTTAATTTCCTGGCCTCGCATGATGGAATTGGCGTGATGCCGGCCAAGAACCTGCTCGAGCCTAGCGATATCGAAGAAGTTGTCGAGCGTGTGAAAATTTTGGGCGGCTTTGTATCTTACAAGAGCAACGAAGATGGCTCCCAAAGCCCCTACGAGTTGAATATAAATTATTTAGACGCACTTCGAGACCCCCTATCCCCCGACGAGGATCTGGGGACAACGGCTCAGCGTTTCCTGGCCGCGCAAGCCATCATGCTTTCGCTGCGGGGAGTTCCGGGGATTTATTTCCATAGTCTTATTGGCTCTCGCAATTGGTCAGAAGGCGTCAAAGAAACGGGCCGCTCACGAACGATCAACCGTCAGAAGCTGCAAATCGAGACCCTGGAAGCAAACCTTAGTAACCAAACCACACTGCCAGCCCACGTCTATAATGGCTATGCGCAGTTACTCAAGATTCGAAGTGAACACCCCGCTTTTCACCCTCTGGGGGGTCAACGAATTCTTTCTTTGCATAAAAATGTATTCACTGTCTTGCGCTCCGACCGGGATGAGAGCGAATATATTTTATGTTTGATAAACGTTACCGATCAATCGCTTGAACTAAGCTTAGCATCTGATACACGGGAAATCCCCAACAGCGCAAACATCAATGATCTTCTCGAAGACAAGGCGACCCAGAATAAAAACAAAATTTTGCTAGCACCTTATCAAGTCCGCTGGATGCAAGTGGACTAACCAATCATCACAAACCTTCTACCCTCCAATTTCTGGGGAGTGGTGATTTTCGTGGTGTTCAATATTCTGGGTACACAAACGACTCCCCTGTCATTCCGAGCCGCCGAAGGCGCGCCGCAGGCGAGCGAGGAATCCCAGGTATCCGACTTAGCTTGCTAATCGCTCGGTTTAAGGGATTCCCTTCGACACGATCTTCGATCGCAGGGCATGCTTCACTTCGCTTGCTCTGCACGCCTTCGGCGACGCTGCGTTCACGCCACGCTGGCCGTAGGCCCACCTTTGGTGTGCGGCCCTTCGGGCAGGAGGGCCTGTGGACATGACATTTATAGAAATGGATTTTGGAAAATACCAGCATTTTCACCACTCCTAATTCTGATCCCCGAAAAACTCTTTGTCAAACTGAGGTACAATAATCTCTATCGAGAAAAAGATATCCTCACACCGCGAATGTTTCCACGGGCATATTCTTATATAATCGGATAGCCCCTACTCTCCTCCACCGATCATTTTCTCCACTTGAATAATGAATTTACCACACCCTAATGATCAATATCATAGGTTGAGGGAATTATTGGATCATAACCCACCTTCTGACTGGGATGAGATTGACCAATTACTCAATCATTTTAGAACCAAAAAACGTCCCTTTTCTATTCGAAAGAGGCATGATTTTCTGCAATTCTTTGCAAAAGGCACAGCATTTGTCACCTTCAGCTACGGGATCGATGGGGTCTCAATTGAAATCTCCAAATATGCGCAGGCACTAAAAGATTTATATTCCTCACTAGATGAGCATGCAATCCACCTAATTGGCGATAGCTTTCTAGAAGGCAGCTCCTCTTTATTTGAGTCAGGCTGGCAGTCATTCAAGTTGGCAGGACTTGATGGATGGGATAAATGGGAAGCAGGTATCTGGTTCAAGGCGCTTTTTCGAAAGAAGCTAAAATCGGGAAGCAGAAAATCGCGCCGCTTGGCTCGAGAAATGTACACACAGGCAATTTCAATTGCTGACCGATTGGGCACTTACCTTATCGAAAATCAAATCTCCTTACTTATCCCAGTAAACATCGCCTCAAACCCAGGGAATTTGGCAGCCACTCTCGGAATTATTCTGGCAACTGAAGCACTGGGCATTTACGTTCTGAATGTTAACCATGATTTCTACTGGGAAGGAGGCAAATCTATAACGAAAAGAGCGCCCGAGGAAAATCCAGGAGTTCGAGATCATTTCTTCAAAAATATACGCAATAGGTCATTTTTCAAACTTTTCGAATCGCTTTACCCCTGGGATGGAAAACGATGGTTGCAAGTAAATATCAATGCCCGACAGTCCAGAAAGCTGATCCACAAATATGGCTTCCAAAATAAAAAGGTTTTCGAAATATCTACGTGTATTGGGGATCAGTTTTTAGAGCCATACACTTTAGAGGATGTCCGTCTTGCCAGGATTCGAATGGGGCATATCCTATCGGATGGCAATGCTATTATGCAGCCGATTCCTGTCATCGACCACATAAGCGGGCTCGATCAATGGATGAAGCAACAGACTCCTTGTATCGTTGGTGCTCGATCAGGATTAACCATTGACCCGCGATCAGATGATTTAATTATTCTCCTTCAACCCACTCGCATTATTGGACGAAAACGAATCCCAAGAAATATTGAACTACTTAAAGCCCTCTTTACGAAGAGCGATTTACGAAAAGAGTTAAAGAAAAATCGGGGGCGACAGCTCATTTTGCATATCAGCGGCCCCGCTCCCATCGAGCACCAAGAAGATCTGATGGATGTTTTGCGGGCTTACGAGGATTGTATTCATGCCCTACCCAACGAGATCGCAGATCAGTTTTTCCTTGCTTTTTCTGTTGGGCATGAAGAACATGCATCCTTTCCAAAAAACAAATTCGACCCGATGACCATCGAAGAGATTTATCGCTTGGCGGATGTTATTGTATTCCCAAGCGCTACAGAGGGGCGTGGATTGCCAATCATCGAAGCCTCTGCAAGCGGTATTCCCATCATTTGCAGTCAATACAAACCCAAAGAGGTTTTTAACGATGTTGTTGGAAAGGGACTTCCCAAAGAGCAACAAATCCAATATACGCTTTACCCAGAAGGAAAATTTCGCAAGAAATTTTTGTCGAAAGTATCCCATTTGATTCTCAACGCTAAAGCGATGCCTAGATTTAACCAACTCAACAGAAACGCCGTAAAAGCACGCTACAGTCTGGATTCATTCAATACAAGGTTCGAGCATTTATTGGAACAATTACATACACTGGATTAGGAACCGATATGCATATAGGGTTTATTGAAGATACACATTTGCACGGAGGAACTCAAATTTGGGTTACCGAGGCCGTTCAAGCATTTATCGAGCGTGGGCACGAAGTTACTGTCATTGCTCCGGAAAACAGCTGGGTCGTTGAGAATTGCCATCATTTTGGTGCTAAGACTGCCAGCTACGATTGGGATGAAATCATCCATAAAGGAGCACATAATGTAGAGATTTGGACAAATGCACTGAAGATGTGCGATGTTGCCATTTGTACCGTGCATCCACCTCGCCATGGATTCCACTGTTCGGTATTCGCGGCGCGCTGCATTCGGGAGGGGAATTTATCCACCCACTTAATCCCCAAAACCGGCACTATAGTTCCAGAATATCTCAGAGAATTTTATTTGCCCGATGAAAAAATCCAATCATCAGTCATTACGATCACAGATTTTACGCGCCAGTACCTTATCGATGTCTATAAAATTCCACCTGAAAAGGTATGCTTAATTTATCAGGGCACAGAGGTAGATCGATTTCGACCATCCTCAAGGGCGAAAGACGAAGCTAAAAAACGGTATCCTCTACCCAAATATGCCTCACCAATTTTAGGAAGCCTGGGTTCATTTGAGCATCGCAAGGGGCACCCTGTATTATTCGAAGCTTTGAAAGAACTTGCACGCAATCATATGCCAAATATTCATTTGATATTAGTCGGCGATGGTCCTGACGAAGAACTGCTGCAAAAGAAAGTCGTTGATCTGGGGTTGAAGAACCACATCTCATTCTTCCCGTTTACGAGTGAGCCAAATTTTGTCTTTGAATTGCTTGATATTACCGTTCTTCCCAGCTTATATAAAGAAGGACTTCCAAATGTGCTATTAGAGTCTATGGCCATGGGTGTTCCCGTGGTTTCTTCAAATATTGGCGGTGTTCCAGAGTTGGTTATTGATAGCAAAACAGGGTATATGGTTGAACCTGGGAATATCGCTGAACTATGCGACGCGATTCTTGCTCTCTGGAATGATCAAGAAAAGTACCAAGGAATGCAGAAGTACGTAAGAAGATTCATCACTGAAAAATTCAATAAAGCCACCCAATTCGATCAATTTCTGACCCATTTTGAAGAGCTGATCCAAACTTCTTGAAGGTAATTCATTTCAAGATTTATTCTTCCAAACTAAGCTTGATGGTCTCTTCTTCCATCAATATATCAGGCACATCCCAACCTTTTTGATCGATCAACTCAATAAACGCGCGCCGGAAGAGAAGTTTAACTTCCACTGAGACTTCCGAAGTTTCGCCGTTATCTGGCGCTTCGGAAGTCTGGAAGGCATAACTTGTTGTATCACTTTCCATCGCCGGTATGCGGTTGTCAGAAATGATGCGTGTGGGATTCCAGTACGCACCCGTTGGGGTCACCTCGGTCCACATTTCTTGTAATATTTTGGCATAAGCCGTTCCAGGCACTCCACTGTAATAACCCTGCTCGGCCTCACCAACAGGTTCGGCCACCCCTCCCCACTCAGGGACAGTGGAGCCGCCAACTTGATGGAGTGTATTCCCTTCAGAATCGGTAACCCCTACCAACAGGATCATCTGCCTTAAGGGGCTGTCGGTGGGCACGTGATGGCCAGTTTGGTCGTTGGTGATGGTCACATCTACGATCACTTGCTCATCTTGAATTTCAGCTGTGACTTCCATGGTAACTGCATTCTGCAACAGCTCTTGGGTAACGGTCATATTATGGCTAAAAATGGTCTCGGGATCGCGTTCTAAACCGCCCTGGTCAGATCGCGCAAAATGAGTCACACCCAACGGCGGCATGTGGCAATCCTGGCAGGACTTCGACTCGCTCAGTCCGGCGGTTTGAGCCGCTTCAGGGTCGCTGTATGCACTCTCAAGCCACTCCCCAAAGGAGTTATAAACTAAGGTGTCCCAAAAGACCCCAAAATGACAGGGGGCACATATCTGGCTCTGGGTTTGCAACACGGAGTAAGTATCTTCACCGGGAGCAACATCATCGAATGGTCCCGCAAAGAACTGGTGGCCATCGGGCGGACGACGGAATTCAAAAGAAAGCACACCAGGCATATTGGGGTATGGCAAACCGGAATCGTCAAGTTTGACATCCCAAATCTTGTGACAGAAATCGCACGGCACCCCCTCGGCACTCCCTCCGGTCGCACCACTTACTGTGGTGGGATCAACGCCGTAAGGATCGTTCACAGAAGCGGCAGGGGTATGGCAGGCAGCGCAGTTCCCAGCCGTCTCAGGAAAGTCCAGCTTGTAACCTGGCCCATAATAAGGTTGAGATAAGTCTGGCTGCAGTGGGAAAGATCCATAATCGCGACTAAAAGCAAAGCGCGTAGGCGGGCTCTGATTTCCACTCATGTCCTGCCCCTGGTACATGGTCAGGAAACGGGGGTTGGTTGCGGACTGCGAATGTGCATCCAGCAGCCATTCATCAACGGGCAGAGACCCTAAGGGTCCTTCAAGACCTTTAGGGTCTGAAGATTGATCTGAGGCGTGGCACTCCGCGCAGCCCTGGTTCTCGCCCTGGCCAGGATGGAATTGGGAAGGCAGCCATTCGTAATCCGGGTTATCCTCTTCTGTGTGATGCTCAAGGCGAATCTCAATCTCTTCGCCAGGTGAAGCTTCCACGCCAACAATATAGTATCCGGAAGCCCAGGCCGTGATAAAAAACTGACCTTCATCCGGCAAACCTGTTAGCGTGAAGCGACCTTGGGAATCTGTCAACGTGCTGTTTTCCGTGGCTTGTACGCGCACTACCGCGCCAGAAACAGGGCCATGCTCATCAAGAACCACTCCGCTAACCGTATTCTCACTTTGGGCAGCAGCGAAACCAGAGAGCATTACAAGAAGAAACAGGTAAATAACAAACCTTGAGAAGGGCTTTATTCTAGAAGACATAATCACGACTCCATTTTTTTCGTTTAGTCGTCTGCTACAACCTAAAAGTAACACAAGAACCAGTGCGAGGGAAGAAAAGAAAGAAATACCTGTACTCACTTATAAGTAGACTCCAGACTGAACACATGTCAACAAAGCCAGCGTCGCGTACCCTACTACAAACGAGGCTTATGGTGACCCCAACCGGTAAACCCCGCGCCCTCCCGTACCGACATAGAGCACAGAGCCATCTGCAGACAAGGCCATATCCTTCATATTAAAGAAGTCGAGGCCTTGATCCAGCTTATGCCATGTGTCGGCGCCATCGGTGGAGACGAAGACACCCGAGAGGCTGGTGCTGGCGTAGATCACTCCAGAGCGGGTGGTATCGGCCAGTAAAGCAAACATCTGCTGGTTGGGGTCCATCCCCGCCGCGGCCTGGGTCCAGGTTTCGCCGCCATCCGTACTGCGCCAAACGGCATATTCCAGCGTAGCCGCGTAGACTACATGAGGTTCAAAAGGATCAATAAGCACATCGTAGATGATGAAGGTTTCTCCTGGGGAAGGTTCAGCCCCTCTCGGCAGGGGCGCAGTGGCTTCTCGCAAGCCAATAAGATGTCGCCAGCTATCGCCCCCATCTTCACTGAGATAAAGCCCTACTGCCGTTGCGGCGTAAATCTTTTGCGGTTCTTGCGGATGCACGTCCAAAGCCAGAATACCATACCCTTCGAAGGGCGTTCCGTCCACGGGCCCCCAGGTATAACCGCCATCACTCGAAAGCATGAAGCGAGGCGATGGCAAGGGGCAGTTCCAGGGAACATCCCCGAAACAGCCCTGGTTGGCAAAACCAGCATATACAATCTGCGGGTTCGATGGAGCGAAGGCAAATGCACGCATAGGTGTCGCACCTTCAGGAATTCGCCCGGCTGCGACTTCACTCTCAATGTCCAGCATATGTGTAACTTCCCAGCTATCTCCGCCATCGTGGCTGTGAACCAGCGTTTCCCAATCTGCGGCCATGAAGTGGGGCATCTCACTTCCCCCTTCTGGTGGAGCGAATACAAACGAGACGCCATTGCCCCCACTGCCGATCCAGGTTTTGCCGCCATCATGGCTGCGGAAATCGTTGGCAAAAACCATATTGCTATCCCAGGGAGCAACACCAATACCCCCGATGCTGATCCCAGTGTATCCCTGGCTGGCATCCACCCAGGTTTCACCACCGTTCTCGCTGAGGAAGTTGCCCCCGCCGTAGTTGTTGTCAAAGATGCGGTAGGGATCGCGCGGATCTACCTGCAAATCAATCGGGAATCCAGCCACTCTATGTTTAGTGCGGATGGGATATTGCTGCCAGGATCCACCTGCATCATCGCTGCGCCAGATCACCGCGCCGGTCTCCTCGACATTGCCGGCTGCATACCAAATATCTGCGTTTGCCTCTGCAATCTCTACCGCCTCCATTCCGCCCAAGGGATTATCTAATATCTGTTTCCAGGAATCGCCCGCATCATACGTCACGTAGACTCCAGATGTCTCCAAAAAAGGTCCGCCAAAAGGCCCAGTCACTGCAGCGATAAGAATGTCAGGATTCTCGGGATGCATGAAAATGCTGGGAACGATGATGCCATTTAGGCCATTTTTCTCATTGAGCACTTCCCAGGAAATACCTCCATCATCGCTGCGCAGGATACCCACGCCGCCCCACACGCCGTTGTCCTTATCTGAATTGGCTGGATCGCGGTCGAAAATACCGGTCGATACGTACAGCCGGTCCGAATTGCGCGGATCCACCCAGACGTAGCGCGCCAGATTTTCGCCTGTCCAGATCAGATTCCAGGTCGCCCCGGCATCGGTGGATTTATAGACTTCGCCCAGCGTCTGGCCGCCTTCCCCGTCAAACATCCACGAGCTCACCTCACCAGCAATATAGACAATATTGGGATCGTTTGGGTCGACGGTGATACCGCGCCAACTACGGCCATCGTGGGTGATGTCGGTATCCCGGGCTTCCCAGGTCGCGCCATTATCTGTCGAACGGTATATATGCCCAGAGAGATACGTCCCGGCCCAGATGGTGTCGTAGTTATGTGGGTCAATCGTCAAGCAGAAAATCGGCACGCCACCGGTAGCATCAGCCGGGATGCCGGTATTGGCCTGGAACCAGGTATTTCCACCGTCGACGCTCTTATGTACCCCGGCCGCCACATCGGTAACGAACATGACATCCGGGCTATCAGGCCGCATGCGGATATCGTAGCCGACACCCCCAGGCGGCCCACCAAGTTTCACCCAGGGCTCAGACTCATATGCGGGAGGAGACGCTTCCTGAGCCTTAACAAGGGATAGGGAAACTAAAGTCAGAA
>CAYQQX010000081.1:0-20266 GCA_964419495.1 uncultured Anaerolineales bacterium | reverse complement strand
CGGTCATAACAGCTACTCATGCGACTTCGTGTCGCACACACTGCAACTTATCGGTGGACAGCTGTTTTCCACTCAAATATCATACATTATACCTTTTTCAAAATAAACAAAGGTCAGTTGTAATTATGGCTCTTTGGGAATTACCGTGAGAAACCTCACATTTTGGGGTATGGGGCGTGCGCAGCACACCCCATACCCCAAAATGTGGCATCTTAACACGGCGATTCCTAGAGACCCGTAATTATAAAACATCCAACTGAAGATATATTTTGATAAAATAGGGGCCACTACTGACCTTATAAGCGAGGAGTTCGTTATGCTTAAAAGAGTTCTATTCTTACTTGTAGCATTTCTTCCCGGGATCGTTCTCCTATTTTTGTTTCTCAATCCCGAGGCTGACAAAGTTTTTCGGGCACCAACGGGACACTTTTATATTGTGACGTTCACTACTTTCGCGGCAGTTGTGATTTCCATATTGTTGACCACAATAATGGAAAATGAAGTCCCTCCACATTATGCGATTGCCACTATTGCGTTCGCCGCAATGGGGCTAATCTTTTTCTCGCATGGGCTGGCTACTCCTGGGGCTCTTATTGCAGAATTCCATCCTGCAGTGAGTTGGGGCGCATGGTTAACTTTACTCGTAGGAGGAGGTATTTTTGCAGCAGCCAGCATTGGTAGCATTCTCAAAAAAATTCACTGGCTTTCTGTCCGCGTAATTGTGATCAGCACAACTGTGCTTACAGCGCTCTATTTTGGGATGGCTTTGTTTGCTCCGGAAATCTTGTCTCAGATTGAGGAAAATGCAAACCCCACTTTGCGCTTAGTAATCTTCTACATTTCACTATTCTTATGGATCGTATCAGCAGTAATGCTTTACTCTCTTTGGCTAAAAACTCGCAAACGGCTGGATGGGGTCTTGGCTCTCGTAGCTGTCTGGCTGGCAATCGCCACAATCAGTATGCACATGTTCCCCAATTTCTATTATAGTTGGTGGATATATCATATCAACCTGTTGGGTGCGTTTATTATTCTAGTTCTCACGCTACTTATTGAGTTTGAACAACTTCGCGAATTCAGGCTGATGCCATATTTTCTTGCTTTGTCTTTGATTCTGACAGCACTTTTCTCACTAGTAGGCTCGTATCTATCAGATAAATTCACTCAAAACCTACTAACAGGTAATTCAATTTCAGCAACATCAGAAATATTACTCCAAGCACGGCGTAGAGGGCTACTGATCGTAGGCGGCAGTATGGGGATGCTAATGTTCGGGTTACTTTCTGTTACCTGGCGCGCGGATAAAATATTAACAAATCAAAAACTAGAATTAAAACGAATCTCAACTCAACTACAAACCTACTCCGAGTGGCTTTTAGGCCCCGATTTACTAGGCCGACTGCTTAAGAATCCCAAAGCGCTAAGCTTGGTTCGACAAGAACGCACAATTTTGTTCTTGGATATCCGAAATTTTACTTCTTGGAGCGAAATACATTCACCAGAAGAAGTCGTCAAGTTATTGAACGTTTACTACATGACAGTTGAAGCAACGCTAAAAGAGACTGAAGTTATTAAATATAAATTTGCTGCCGATGAGACAATGGCTGTTTTCGCTGATGCATCTACGGCGATCCATGAAGCGATTAGACTACGCGATCAGACCATTCGACAATTAGAAAACCACGGACTAGGCGTGGGTATCGGAATCCATAATGGCCCGGTTGTTGAAGGAATTTTGGGGAGTATGGGGGTTAAATTTTTCGACGTTATCGGTGATACGGTAAATACAACAAAGCGCATAGAGAGCGCCGCGGGGAAAAACGAGATTCTAATATCTGAAGAAACATTGCTATCTACCACCCACTCTGTCCGAGTAGATATGAAGCGCTACATTACAGCAAAAGGAAAAGATTCTCCAATTACGGTTTGCAGCATACAATGTTTATAACAATTTAGGGAGTGACAAGTTTCGTGTGTAAATGATTTGAGTGGGGAATAATGCTGGCCACCGATTCTCAAAGCGTATGGCAAGCTGGTTTAGGATCAAGGGTCAGTTTTGTTTGGGAGCCATCCATTTCTTGGAATGTTATTTTGCCCAGCCCAGGCTGATGCGGCCGCGCTCAGGTTCGACTTTGCGGATGATAACGTTAATCACATCGCCAACGCCTGGTTTTTCCCCTAGGGGTATCTGGCTGCGATGGAGCAGCCCATCTTGTTTTACGCCGATGTCGATGAAAGCGCCGAAGTCAACAACATTGCGTACTGTACCCTTCAGTCGCATACCGATGACTAGATCTTCCATCTTGAGCACATCGCTGCGTAGGATTGGTTTGGGTAGGTCTTCCCGAGGGTCACGCCCAGGACGGATGAGCTGTTCGATGATGTCTTCCAAGGTAGGGATACCCGTCCCCAACTCTGCGGCTAACTGCTCGAGAGGCACAGCTGATTGGAACTCCCTCAGGGCTGATTCGCGTGCCTTTGGCCCGGCATTCACCCCCAGGTCCACGCGGCGCAGTACCGCCTCGGCGATAGGGTAACTCTCCGGGTGGATGGCTGATGCGTCTAACGGGCAATCTCCCCCGCGAATACGCAAAAATCCAGCTGCTTGTTGGAAAGCTTTGGGCCCCATGCCTTTGACTTTCTTTATTGCTTCGCGGTTCGTAAAAGGTCCATGCTGATCCCGAAATTCAACTATGCGTATAGCCAATGTGGGTCCGATGCCAGCGACATGCTGGAGCAGAGCGGGAGAAGCGGTGTTGACATCCACCCCGACCTGGTTGACTACGCTCTCGACCACAACGTTCAGGGCCTCGGCCAAGGCTTTCTGATCAACATCGTGCTGGTACATGCCTACCCCGATGGATTTGGGGTCGATCTTGACCTGCTCAGCCAGGGGGTCCTGCACCCGGCGGGCGATGGAGACTGCCCCACGCAGAGAGACATCCATTTCAGGGAGTTCTGCCCGCGCCAACTTGCTGGCGCTGTATACACTGGCCCCAGCCTCGTTGACAATCAGGTAGTGGAGTGGGGTAGCGTGCAGCATGCCCAAGAGTTCCTGGATCAGTTCAGCGACCATGCTCTCGGTCTCGCGCGAGGCTGTGCCATTGCCAATGGCAATCAACGTGATTTTATGCTCTTCAACAAGCGACGAAAGTTTTTGTTTGGCCTTCTCGATTTGCTTCTGTGGTTCATGAGGATAAATGGTCGCTGTGGCCAGCGGCTTGCCGGTGATGTCGATCACAGCCACTTTGCAGCCCGTGCGGTAGCCGGGATCGATGCCCATGACAGTGTGTTCGCTCAGTGGGGGTTGGTTGAGCAGGTTGCGCAGGTTGGTGGCGAAGACATCGATAGCGTGCTCCTCAGCCATTTCAGATAGGCTGCGGCGTACATCACGCTCGATAGCCGGGAGCAACAAGCGCTGGGCAGAATCCTCGATGGCCAGGACCATTTGGGTTTTGAGCGGCGAACGCTGATCGGCTTTGAAGTGATCTTCAATGAGCTTGCGCCAGTCTCGCTCAGGAACAGTTACATCCACACGCAGTACTTTTTCTCGTTCGGCACGATTGATAGCCAGGATCTGGTGTGGTCGCAGTCGGTCTACGCCAAAATTGAAATCGTAGTAGGTTTCATAGGTGCCGCGCGCATCCTCGGCTTTGGGGAGTTTCTCCGTTTTTTGGCTGCCAAACTGCAGCGCCTTAACGCGTGTCTCTTTGCGAATCTCGGCGTTGTCACTGATTGCTTCGGCGACAATGTCTCGTGCCCCGGCCAGGGCAGCATCGTCATTGGGAACGGCATCGTTAAGGAAGGGGGCAGCCATTTCCTTGGGAGACTGGTCACCAACAACTTGTGTAAGGATCAGGTCCGCCAGGCCTTGTAAGCCCTTTTCTTTGGCCGCTGTGGCGCGAGTTTTGCGCTTGGGTTTGTAGGGCCGGTAAATGTCTTCCAACTCAGTGCGCGTTTCCACGGCTTGGATTTGTTCCTCTAGTTCGGATGTCAATACG
This sequence comes from uncultured Anaerolineales bacterium, assembly GCA_964419495.1. GTDB lineage: Bacteria > Chloroflexota > Anaerolineae > Anaerolineales > UBA11858 > NIOZ-UU35. Next base: position 16,265 of record CAYQQX010000081.1, on the reverse strand, counting down.
CCTTGCTCCTGGATGGTTTTGAGCACGGTGTGACGGCGCTCGTCAAGCTGGCGCAGATGTTTGAGTTGTTCTTCGATTTGGCGAATTTGCTCTTCGTCTAATCCCCCAGTGACCTCTTTGCGGTAGCGGGCGATGAAGGGAACGGTGTTTGCCGCATCAAGCAGTTCAGCTGTGGCAGCGACCTGCTTGGGCGTAATCTTGAGATTGGTGGCAATTTTTTCGATGTGAGTCATGCGCCGAATTATAACTCTATTGCCCCAAAGGCGTGCCTTCCAATAGGGCCGCATGACGCGGCAGCCGCAGATGGATTCTTAAGTGCGCAATATTTTTTCCACAGAGACACGGAGAGCACAGAGTTTTTATCCTTCTAGAGATTTTGAAATGTTATTCTCCACCTATGCATATCTCCGTATGCTCTGTGTCTAGGTGGTTATATTCAAGATCAGTTGGTGATAAAATTTGCGGGTTATTAAATTGAATTAGGAGCTCAATATGAGTATTGAAATTATTCAAGCCTGGATTTATGAAAACCCTGATCTTGCTCTTGCGGGAGCGGTTGTGCTTAGTTATTTTCTTTATCTGATCACTCGTTTTATTTTTAGCCGAGTGATACAAGCCTTCACAGCTCGCACGAAAAACATCTATGACGATATGATCGTTGAGCATATGCGACCATACCGTATCGCTTGGTTGGTGCCGCTTTTGTTTTTATTCGTCTTTTCAGGATATACACTGGGACAGGAATCGGCTTTTGGAAAAATTGTTCTCTTCTTGATTATTTGGATTGTGGTGTATTCATTGACACTGCTGTTGAATGGTCTAAACCAAGTATATGAAACACGACCAAATTATTCCGGGGTTAGTATCCAGGGGTATTTGGATATTGTCAAAATTCTTTTTGCCATCGTAGGCATAATTCTCAGCATTTCTTTGTTTACGGGCGAATCTCCAGTGGGTTTACTGAGCGGGCTGGGTGCTTTGACGGCCGTATTGTTGTTAGTATTCCGCGATACGATCCTCTCCCTGGTTGCCAGTGTGCAGATCGCCTCTAATAACCTGATCAAAGAAGGCGATTGGATCGAGGTACCCAGTTATGGCGCTGACGGTGACGTCTTGGATATGACCCTGCATGCCATCAAAGTGCAAAATTGGGACAAGACCATCACAGTAATTCCAACTTATAAGATGGTCGAAGTGGCCTACAAAAACTGGCGTGGTATGTCCGAGAGCGGTGGACGGCGAATTAAACGTTCGATCATCTTGGATATCGGCAGCGTCAAATTTTGCGATCAAGCGATGTTATCTAGCCTGCAGAAAATCGATTTGATCAAGGAGTATTTGTCAGCCAAACTTGAAGAAATCGATCAATACAGCATTGGAAAGGCACAGAGCGACTCTCCACTGGATGGCCCCCAAATTACGAATTCGGAAATATTCAGAGCCTATATCGCCGCCTACCTGCGCGGTCGTGACGACATACACCAGGAGAAATTGACCTTCCTGATCCGTTCTTTAGCTCCAGAAAGACATGGTTTGCCAATTGAGTTGTACATCTTTACAAAGACTATTGATTGGATTGCTTACGAGAATATTCAGGCGGAAATCTTTGACCATCTTTTGGCCATCGCACCCGTCTTTGAATTAAGGGTCTTCCAGGATCCTACCGGATTGGATTTTTCAAAATTAGTTGAATAAAAAAACCTGGAAGGATTTCGCACATTTTTAAAGATTTATTTGTTAATTACAAATCGTCCCGGAATGAATTCCAGGGCGACAAATTTTACCGGATGAGTCCGATTAAGCCTGGTATCTTCCGAGCCCGATTCATCGGGCGTTTTTCTGTAGCATCGGGAATTCATCCCCGTGCGTAGCCCGGCCCGTGCGTGGCTGGGCAGATTATCAGAAATTTTGTAGAAATTTTTGGCAAATCATTCTAGGATTTTGAATTTAAAATCCTTTTTTCTGTCCTTAACTGTCTGACCGCACTTTGCGTCGATGCAGGCCATCAGGCTGACCTCATAGCTGGTGCCGGCTTTCAGGCCCGAGATTGTCTCCGATGGATTATCTGACAATGGCGATAACCAGATTACCGACCAGTAAGTTTGTTCCTGGATCGTCCCTTGTGTTTAGGAAGTTATACTACACGGTTATGGAAGGTTGTTTTTTGGAGTGTTCAAGCGACTCTTGATATAGATGTGCTCAATATCGAGGCCAGCGCGCGAGTCGCTCCAGTTGACATGCACGATACCGTCGGGGCCGACAGCGGGCGATGGCAGCTTGACCTCAATGTCACCCAGGTCAGTAACAAATTCCAGTTCGCTCCATGTGAGGCCATCATCGGTTGTATAACGTACAACGATATCTGCGCAACGCGAAGGTTTCGGGCATGCATCTGTACCAAAATCTCTTTCATCCTTCCAAAATAGCCACAGGGTTTCATGCTCGTAGTCGGGCACCCAGAGTGGAAAGCGGCTGGAGATGCCTCGCTCAGATAGAACTTTCACCTTACTCCAGGTCTGCCCCTGATCTGTGGAATATTGATAAATAATCACACTGCCACCACGCTGATTGCTGAAATAGGCCAGATGCAGGACGCCATTGGGGTCAACGATCACCTCGGGATCATAATCAAAGCGCTCCCCTGGAGCTGCGTAGACAAAATATTCTTCGAAACTTTCACCAGCATCTGTCGATACAGCCACATAAATATCCCAATTCCCAGCGCGTCGGTCGCGCCATGAAACGGCCACCAATTCACCGTCGCTGCCCCGAACATCGAAGCGCGGGAATGCAGCGTGGGCATCTGTATCTGTATTTAGTTTGAGGGGCTCTTGGAAGGTTTTTCCATTGTCAAGTGAACGCGCATAATAGACCTGGGCAATCTCTGTTTCTGAATTTGGGTCTCCTGCATGCCAGCCAAGATGGACGCGCTTGCTGGTATCTACGCTGATACTTATGGAGTTGGCATCGATCTCACTTTTAGCGCTGACTGCTTTAGGTGTTTCCCAAGATGCACCCCCATCAAGCGAACGGCTATGATAGACGCGAGATTCCTCATCAAAGCGGTCGAGCCAGGCCACATGTAGGATGTCATCTGGGCCAATGGCAATATTGGGGCCATATGCGGGTCGCGCGCTTAGCGAAAAATCTATTGCCTCGTTCCAGGATTCCCCGTTATCGACGGAGCTAGCAAAATAGGCGCGCATTTTGCCGCTGGACCGGTCAGTCCATGTAGCATGCAGTTGGTTTTGTGAATCGACAGCCAGGCCGTGGCCGACCACGCCGCTTGCAGGACCTGAGGTATTGTTGACTTGAAATTCAGGACCCCAATTGTGACTAACTCCTTGCGCTGCATAGACTGCACGCAGGTCGCTTACAACGTAGGCTAATCCAACGAAGACCAGCATGGGAAATATGATCCGTCTCATCGCAATATCATTCCTTTGTCATAGTTTTAAATTAAGGCAACGACACCAAAGTGTAGGTCTCCAATCAGGTAACTAGGCCGTGTTGACATTTGGGGATTTCTGTCTAGAAAAAGCTGTTTTCGAATGGCGCTCGTTTCTCAAGAAAATGTCTGAAATGTCAACACTACCTAGTAAAAATCCGATGCTACAAAACTAATACTACCCCAAATGCGAATTCGACAATCGCGCTGATTACATTCGATCTTTCAGCCGAGTCGTCCAAGAACATGGAAAGCACGCGCACACCGCCTATAACGAGATAGGTTAATCCCAGCATAGGATAAGATACAGAATGATCCAGCACCAGGGCGCTGGCACCCAAACCGACAAAGACTGCACCAAGAATCGAACGGATCTCAGTGATGCCGCGCCCACCCTTGGCCCTCAGACCGGTAAAATTCTGAACCGATTTTGGCCGGATTAGTGAAACTAACCCGGTCATGATGGTGCCGACAACGGCCAGTACTTGTAGGAAGGGTAACAAACTCATATCCATATCAAAAACTCTTCTTTCATTAGATTTATGCTGGACTTACGCACTTGGGGTAGCCAGCCCAACCAAACGGATATTGGTTTTGGCAAGTCTGGGAACAGCGTTTTTACCTTTTCCCAAATCTCTTCAGCGTCTTCCGGTGCATTCGTGTGGACCAGGGCTAGCTTCTCAAAGAGCTGTATATTCTTTTTCAGATTGAGTAGGTGGTTGATGGCTCGATCTCTCGTCCTGACCTGATCCGAGGCTGGCTATCCCAAATTTATCTTCAGTATTGGTTTGAGCTGCAGACCGCTACCGATACCGGCAACAATATACCTACCAAAGGTTCCTTTTGTGCCAACTCATCTGAGAATACCATTGAAATTAATATATGTCAATACATCCTATTCAAAATATATACAAAACATTGACAAAGCCCTTTTGGAATGCTATCATTTGTGCAATGAATAATAAAATAAGAGAGATGATATGAGCGAAATCAAAGATACCCCAACATTTAACTTAGGCGTTGTTATCCAAGAAACAGGGATCAATGCCGACACCCTGAGAGCATGGGAGCGGCGCTATGGATTGCCGCAGCCGGCCCGAACAGAGGGCAGGCACCGTCTATACTCTCAACGCGATATCGATACCATCAAGTGGCTGAGCACGCGACAAGCCGAGGGTATGAGCATCAGCAAGGCGGTTAAACTCTGGCAAACATTGGAAAACGAAGGCAGGGATCCTTTATTGGAAATGCCTTCGCCTTTGTCAGTGCCTAGTACACCGCCACCGGTCGAGGTGTCTTTAGGCGCAAAGATCGAAGAGCTGCGGGATGAATGGATTCAAGCATGTTTGGAATTCAATGAAACAACTGCAGAATATATTGCTTCGCACGCCTTTGCATTATTCCCGCCCGAAACTGTGCTTTTTGAAATCCTCTTTGCAGGCTTAGCGACCATCGGAGAAGCCTGGTATCTGGGTCAGGTCACCGTTCAGCAGGAGCATTTTGCCTCAGCCTTAGTCACCCGGCGCTTGAATACCCTGATTGCCACGTCACCATCCCCAATTCACAACCGCAGCGTAATCGTTGGTTGTCCGCCCAAAGAATATCACGATCTCTCAGCTTTGTTGATTACATACTTGCTGCGCAGCCGTGGATGGCATGTGGTTTACTTGGGCGCCAATGTGCCCCTGGACAATTTTCAGGAAACGGTCGATCAGGTGAATCCTGCACTGGTAGTCCTCATCGCACAAATGTTACCGGCGGCATCGAATTTGAAAGATATCGCCACAACATTGATAGATGCTGACATTCCTGTTGCATTCGGCGGCATAATCTTCAACCGATCTGAAAAGTTGGCAAAACAGGTTCCTGGGTTTTACTTGGGGAATGATTTGCGAAATGTGCTTCCCGTTTTGGAGCACCTTTTAACCACCTCGCCTAAATTGACGATTGCTGCGACTGAGGAGAGTCAATTTGAGGCCTTGGAGCATTTTATTGAATCGCGTGCAGTAATCGAAGAAAGATTGGTTGCTCGATTAGGCGCGTTTGTGCCTTACGAGTACTTGCATATCGCCAATCAGTATGTTGCCCAAGACATTATGGCGGCATTGAATTTTGGCGATATGGGGTATTTTGGAAATGAGTTGGATTGGGTTGCAGGTCTCCTAGAGAACGCTCAGATTTCAGACGAAATGCTGAGTGGTTATTTGGGAGCCTATCAGCAAGTTGCTGACGAATTGCTCGATGAGCGTTGTGCTCAAATCGTAGATTGGTTGGCAAGAGTTATTTAAAAGTAAAGGTAGAAACGGAATGAACGTATTAATTACTGGTGGAACTGGCTTCATCGGCCGCACATTGGTTGAAAAATTGCTAAAGAATGGACATCAGCCCATCGTGCTCAGCCGCAACCCAGAGGTACATAAAGACCTTCCTGCTGGGGTGCAGTTGCATGCCTGGGATGCAAAAACCCCTCAAGGTTGGGGTCATCTAATAGAAGAAACTGACGCGGTTGTCAACTTAGCCGGAGAAAGTTTATCCGGGACAAGTTTTTTCCCCTCGCGCTGGACACCCGAACGAAAGAAACGCATCCTCGAAAGTCGGCTCAATGCAGGCGCAGCGCTCAATAAGGCAATTGAAGACGCCGAGCGAAAGCCGCGAGTATTCGTGCAATCCTCGGCTATTGGTTTCTACGGTGTGTTGGCTGATCAAGCGGTTAATGAAACTGCTGATCCTGGAGAAGGTTTCCTTGCTGAAACGGTTAGCAAGTGGGAGAACGCCACTGAGTCTGTGAAAAGACAAGGGGTTCGGAGGGCGGTTATACGAACGGGGATCGTTCTCAGCCCCGATGATGGCGCGCTAATGCGCATCTTGCTGCCCTATAAATTGTTTGTAGGTGGCCCTTTTGGTTCTGGAAAGCAATGGTATTCCTGGGTTCATATTATCGATGTAGTCAGGGCAATTTGTTATATCATTGAAAATGAAGCTGCTGCCGGCGTATTCAATTTGACTGCACCTAATCCACTTCCAAACAAGGATTTTGGGGCCGCGTTAGGCAAAGTAATGCACCGGCCATCGCTGATCCCGCTGCCGAGATTTGTTTTTCGCTTGATGTTTGGAGATGTTTCCAGTGTGGTGTTGGATGGGCAGCGGGTGCTGCCTGAACGATTATCTAACTTTGGATTTGAATTCCGATTTCTAACTGCGGAGGCGGCTTTTAGGGATTTATTGACATGAAGCGCAGATACGAGCATCGCTTTGGCGTGGCTGCTTAGACAGAGGCCGTGGCTAACTTCCATAGTGATGCGCGTGCCCTGCGAATGCTGACCCCCATGCCAGTCCAGTTCAACTGATGTGGTGAACTTTACCTCTCTTGTTTTCTTTTCGGGGTTGGCGTACCAAACTAGAAGGGGGGATATTTTTGCGACTACAGCGAGATAGATCAATCCTCATCCCTGCCAATGAATAACCCCGCAGCTTACTGCGGGGTTATTCATTGGCAGGGAATTTTTATTTTTTAGCTTGTGCTCTCACAGTGTTCATAATTTTGATAAATACAGGCACCAATTGAGGATCAAAGTGTTTTCCAGCATCTTCGGAAATGATCTCAGTTACTTCTTGATGGCTTTTTGCTGCATGATACGGCCGGGCAGTGGTCAGGGCATCATAGACATCGGCAAGTGCCAAAATTCTACCTTGAATAGGAATCTCTTTTTCTTTAAGACCTTTTGGATATCCACTGCCATCCCATTTTTCGTGGTGATACAAGACATAGGGCAGAGTGCCTCGGAGATGGGGAATATCCTGCAGAATTTTTGCGCCTGCGAGCGTATGCTTTTTCATTAATTCCCATTCTTCATCTGTAAGTGGTTCGGGTTTATTCAGCACACTACCTGGGACAACGATTTTGCCAACATCATGTAAGCGGGCACCAAATTCGAGCATGCGGATGTGTTGTGGTGACCACTTCAGTGCTTTGGCCATCCACAATGAATAAGTGGTCACCCTGTCTACATGGCCACGCGTGTATTTGTCTCGCCCTTCGATAGCGTTAGCCAATACCTTTACCGTATCTAAGTAAGCTTGACCAACCTGGGCGACTTCTACAGCCGCTGCACGATACAAGCGCGCGTTGATAATGCGTACTAAATCCTCGGGCTCGATTGGTTTAGTCAGGTAATCTTCGACACCTAATTCGCGCCCCAGTTGAATATCCTCGGATGTTCCATGGGATGTGAGAAAGACAAAGGGAATGGCAGTCCAGTTTGGGTTTTTACGCACGGCCTTGAAAAATTCAAGCCCATCCATTTGCGGCATATTGATATCAGAGAGGATCAGATCTGGCTGGGCTTGTTTTAACTGCTCTAATCCATCCAGTCCATTTTTCCCTTGCCTGGTTGTGTACCCTTCAGCCTGAAGCGCTTTGGTGATGATATTGCGAATTTGGGTGCTATCTTCAACAATCAAGATCAGCTTTTCTTGCAATGGGGTACTAATTGAGTCAATCATGGCTAAATTTAAAGGGCGCCTCGCATTTGCATGACCCTGTGAAATACAAGTATAAGGTCTGGGTCGAAATGCTTTCCCGCATTCAACTCAAGGAATTTTAACACTTCTTGGTGTGGGCGAGCAGGGTGGTAAGGTCTTTCAGTGATCAGGGCATCATAAACATCGGCAATTGCCAATAGCCTGGCCTCCAAAGGTATTTCGCGCTGCTTCAATCCTTCAGGGTATCCGGTGCCATCCCATCGTTCATGGTGGTAAAGGACATAGGGCCGCACCGATTGCAAATGGCTGATCCCGCTTAGCATTCTTTCTCCCGCCTCTGGATGCTGTCGCATCAACGCCCATTCTTCTTTGGTGAGTTTACCGGTTTTGTTGAGAATATGATCGGGAATGATAATCTTGCCAATGTCATGCAGCCTGGCGCCAAATTCAAGGGTGCGGATTTGATCCTCTGGCCAACCTAACTCTTGGGCCATCCAAATGCAAATATTTGTGACACGATCTACATGACCACGCGTGTATTTGTCCCGTCCCTCGATGGCGTTCGCCATGACAGTCACCGTTTCTAGATACGCCTGGCCGATGTGGGCCACTTCCACCTCGGCCGATCTGAGCAGGCGAGCATTGATCGTGTTGACCAAATCTTGGTGTTTGATGGGTTTCGTGAGGTGATCTTCCACCCCTAATTCGCGCGTCAATCGTAATATGGATGTTGATTTCCCGGCGGTCAGGAATACAAAGGGAATTGCTGCCCATTGGGCGTTTTTCCTTAAATCTTTGAACAGCTCAATACCATCTTTGCGAGGCATTTTGATATCTGAAAGGATTAGATCTGGAGAAAAATGTTCAAGTACTTTAAGGGCTTCTTCTCCATCTCCAGCCTGTGCAACAAAGAAATTATCAATTTCAAGATGTTCTGCAATTGACTCGCGAATAATCATATCATCTTCGACAACGAGTATTTTCTTGCTGGGCAAAGGGATGGTTGGCTTTGGTATCATTGAGATATTACGGTGTATTGCTGTGAAATGAACAAACACAAGTGTAACAGAATTTTCCTTGCCCGGAGGTAAATTCAATGAGAAACCAGAAATTAATTTTCATACATGGGCTAGAAGGCAGCAGCCAGGGTTCCAAAGCAAAAATGCTGCGAAATTTATTTCCAGAAATTCTGATCCCTGATTTCTCTGGGACGTTGCCACAACGCATGGAGTTGTTGAATGCAATTTTGGGAGAACGCGAATCTTGGATCCTCATCGGTTCTAGTTTCGGTGGTTTGATGGCGGCGTTATTTGTGCACCGATTTCCCAAACAGGTTGATAAATTGATATTGTTAGCACCGGCATTGGTTTGGCCAGAGTTCGCTCAATTAAATGGGGATTCAGTTCCTACGCCAACAATGATTTTTCATGGAATATTCGACCAAGTCATACCAATAAAATTAGTCCGGGAACTGGCCGAGCGCGTATTTAGCAACCTGGAATTTCACGCAGTCAACGACGATCATAGTTTGCATGAAACTGCTCAAAACATAGATTGGAAGGCGATCCTTTTTTAGCGACTCGGATCCCCGATTGATTGAGGGAACGAATTATACGGAGAATTTTTTCCATGTAATTTCCATTTTTGATAGGCGTTTTTGATAGGCGTTATCAAGAATATCTATTCTTTGGGTTACTCCCCTTGTGCCAATCTCTTCCCCTGATTATACTTTGCTCAGGCTTTCTCTATGAATATTGATGATCTGCTTCAGCAACTTCCCGAAACATATTCGCCTGTTGATTGCGAACTTATAAAGCGCGCCTTTCGAGTAGCTGCAAAAGCTCACAGCCGGCAGAAACGAGCCTCAGGTGAACCTTACGTCACTCATTGTGTAGCTGTCGCATTAATCCTTTCAGAAATGCACGTTCCGCCCTTCGTTGTTGCGGCGGGACTTTTGCATGATACCGTTGAAGATACCAAGGTTTCTATCAAGGACATCCAGGCTGATTTTGGAGAGGAAATTGCTAAACTTGTTGATGCGGTTACTAAGCTGACATCTTTGCCGCGCGTTTCCCGGGGTGGTGATATTGATGATGAGTTTAATGAAGAGATAGAAGAGCAGATTAATAAGGGACAACAGCAGGGAGTTGCCTTGGTTACTGAGAGCTTGCGCAAAACTTTCTTGGCTATGGCTGACGATCCCTTAGTTGTGTTGATCAAATTGGCTGATCGTCTTCATAACATGCGCACCTTGAAATTCGTCCCCCCCCACAAGCAAGAGCGCATCGCCCGCGAAACCATGGATATATTTGCTCCTCTTGCCAGCCGTTTGGGAATCTGGCAGATGAAGTGGGAATTAGAAGACCGCTCCTTTCGCTATTTGGATAACGAAAAATATACCGAGATCGCCGGGAAATTAGATCAACGCCGCTCGACGCGCGAAAAAAGACTTCAAAAGATCATTGATCAATTGCTAGAGGTATTGCAGCTGGGCGGCATTGGCGAAGTCGAAATTTCCGGACGCCCAAAGCATATCTACTCCATATACCGTAAGATGGTTCGCAAAGGAGTGCCATTTGAGGAAGTCTATGATATTCGCGGTGTCAGGATATTGGTCTCAGAAGAAGCGCATTGCTACATGGTGCTTGGGCTAATCCATGCCAATTGGCGACCAGTGCCAGGCTCATTTGATGACTATATCGCTGCGCCCAAGGAAAATTTCTACCGCTCATTGCATACAGCGGTGGTCTATGATGATGGCCGTACGCTAGAAGTGCAAATCCGCACTCCAGAAATGCACCAAAATTCGGAGTATGGTATCGCCGCACACTGGCGATACAAAGAAGGTGAAGGGCATGACCCCGACTTCGAGCGGCGCATAATTTACCTGCGTCAGTTGATGGAATGGCGCCAAGACGTTGATGATGCCCAAGAATTTGTCGATGGCATGAAGTCCGATGTTTTTGGGGATCGGGTTTATGTCTTCACACCGAAAGGGGATATCATTGATCTGCCTTTGGGGGCAACGCCGATTGATTTTGCTTATCACGTGCACACAGATGTTGGGCATAGATGTCGCGGTGCCAAAGTAGGGGGAAGATTAGTTTCACTTGAATATGAACTGCAAACGGGGGACCAAGTTTCTATCCTGACCGCGAAGCGAGGCGGCCCAAGCAGGGATTGGCTTAACCCACATTTGGGGTTGGTCAAAACACAACGCTCGCGTTCCAAAATCCGGCGTTGGTTCAAACTTCAAGCCCGTGACCAAAATATTGCAAATGGACGTGATCTGTTAGACCGTGAGCTGCGTCAGTTAGGCCTGGTTGATGAGAATCTTGAGCAGCTGGCGCGTTCTCTGAAATTCAAAACTGTAGATGACCTGGCTGAGGCCATTGGGTGTGGGGATTTGCCCATGGCGCGTGTCACCAATGAGCTGATCATCATTGAAGAAGAAGACGATGATGATTTCGAGTTTCCTGTTCCGCCTGTACCAGATTTTGATGAGCAGCGTACGACAGATGATGTTAAAGTACGTGGTCTCAAAGGCCTGCTAACAAGGATGGCTCGATGTTGTAATCCAGCACCCGGTGACGAGATTGTTGGTTATATCACTCGCGGACGTGGAGCAACAATTCACCGTAGAGATTGCCCCAACATTCTCAACGTCAGTGAAATGGAACGCTTGGTCAAGGTTTCATGGGGCGATTCAAAACAGACATTTCCAGTGCCTGTGCGCATCAAAGCCTATGACCGCGATGGCCTGATGAGCGATATATCTACCATGCTGACAAAAGAGGGGGTCAGCATGAACAAGGTACACGTGGACATCAACCGCAGCAATATGGCTGTTTTCGATATCGAGCTCGAAGTGCGCGACATTGGCCATCTCAGCCGTATCCTGGACCGCGTTGAACAGTTAGCAAACGTTGTTGATGCCCGTCGTGTCAGGGCAGGGTAGTTTTCCAAAAATAATTCATCATCAACTAAAGAGAATCTCCCTGGAAATAGGGGGTCGGGGGGAAGCCCCGACCCCCTATTTCCAGGGAAACCTCGCTACGTGTGCGTAACATAAGGGTGAATGAGCGCCCACCCCACCTTGACCAAATGGTATAATTTCGGCCGTTACCATGAAAAAAGATCTTCCACTCACACCTATACCGCAAGCCCAAGAGAAGCTCATGGCTGCTTTTTCGACCGTGGAAAGCGAACACATTCCCTTGGCTGGATCAGCAGGACGTGTGCTTGCAGAGAGCATTTACTCAGACATCGATCTGCCATTCTTTGCTAATTCCAGCATGGACGGCTTTGCCATCCGGGCTGAAGACGTTGTCAATGCAGACCGCAATTTACCAGTAGTGTTGGTTGTAGTCGCCGATATCCCCGCAGGAGCGGCGCCAAAGGTGACTCTCCGTACCGGGCAGGCAGCGCGCATCATGACCGGAGCGGCTTTGCCCCATGGCGCTGATGCCGTGGTGCGGGTTGAAGATACAGATTTTGGCGTGCGCGATCCTGGGTCTGAGGTGCCGAAGCATATACAGATTTTTGTTTCCATACCTGCTGGAGAGAATGTGCGCCCTCGGGGGGAGGACGTAAGCCAAGGGGAACTGGTACTCAACCCAAACCGTCGTCTACGCCCCCAAGATGTGGGGGTGCTGGCGATGTTAGGGATGCAGAAAATTCCTGTTTTCCGGCAACCACGCGTGGGCTTGATGTCCCCAGGAGATGAACTGTTACCTTTGGGTGCACCATTAGAAGATGGCAAAATATACGAATCCAATTCCTTTGTATTGGAAGCCCTGGTTGCTCAATCGGGAGGGCAAGTAGTGCGACTGGGAATTGTCCCCGATACGATGAAGGATGTCAGGGAAAGCTTGCAGAAGGCTGTGGCAAAGGGTGTGGACGTTTTTCTGTCGACCGGGGGAGTCAGTGTTGGCGCATTTGATTTCGTACGCGCTGTGCTTGAGCAGGAGGGTGAGTTGACCTTATGGCGGGTTAATATGCGCCCCGGGAAACCATTAGCGTTTGGCAGCTATAAAGGCGTGCCGTATTTCGGTCTTCCCGGAAACCCAGTTTCAGCCTATGTTGGCTACCAGGTTTTTGTAAGACCAGCCTTGCTGAAAATGGCCGGATTGCCCGCTGAAAAACGCCTGCTTAGGAAAGTTACTTTAGCGGAAGATATTGAATCTGATGGGAGAGAAAGTTATTTGCGCGTGTTTGCAACCCAGGAAAAAGAGGGATGGATTGCCCGGTTGACAGGTCACCAAGGATCGGGTAATTTAAGATCGTTGGTTAATGCCAACGCTTTGTTAATCATCCCCGCCGGCGTAAAACATGTGCCGGCGGGGAACCAATTAGAAGCCTGGTTTTTTGAAGGAATAGCTACATGACAACATCTCAATTATCGGTATCGAAAAAAGATTTTCGTTTACGTTGGACATCCATAATTTTATCCATCTTGGGGTTGGCGGATTCTATCTACCTGGCATGGATCAAGCTCGCTAATGCCACAGCTGCCTGTGCTGGGATTGGCGATTGCGAATCTGTAAACAATAGCCCCTATGCTGAGATTGGCGGCATTCCTATTGCCGTTTTAGGAGCGGGCGCATACCTGTTGATGATATTGGTTTTGGTGATGGAGCCTAGGGCAACATTTTGGAAAGAGAATTCGCCATTGATCGTTTTCGGGTTGAGTCTGGTGGGTGTTTTGTACTCCGTCTACCTGACATATGTTGAGGTGGCAATCTTGCATGCCATCTGCCCATATTGCGTGATATCTGCAGTTCTGTTAGTTGCAATTTTGGCTATTTCTGTGGTACGCTTATTAAGCGACGAGGAGATAGATCCTGATAGCGAGGTTTAGGAGATTTATAGAAGATGCCAAAGATACGTTGTTTATATGTGGGGTGCATATACCTGGAAAATGGGTACTGCAGCGCGCCACTGATCAACATCGATCCCGATGAGGGCTGTTTGACATTTACACAGTTGGACGACCCCTTCGAGGCTACCGAGGATTGGGAAGAAGAACTCGAGGGCTTCGAGGAATGGGACGAAGAAGATTTCGATGACGATTGGCTTGATGAAGACGATGATTTCTGATCCTTAGAAATTGCTTGAACTTAAAAATAACCGTGCCGGGGATGGCTTATTCCGGTGCGGTTTTTTTATTCCGCTGGGTCGCTCAAATTATGAAAACCTGAGTTGCGGTTCAATAAACTCAATTATTTCCCTGAGCGGAGAAGAGAGAAGTCGAAGGGCGTGACAGGCGTTTCGACTACGGCATTCGCCTCCGATCAACGATTTTTCACTCTAATCGCAACTTAGGTAACGAAAGGTCAACTTCAGATGAAACTCTACACGCCAAAGAAAAGTACAGTCTATGTATCCATCGTGCTGGCTGGCATGGGCCTGATTGGAACGTTGTTGAACATACCCTTTATATCTGGGATTGCATTTTGGTGTTTGTTTGTGAGCTATATTATTCTGGTGATCGACTTATTGGGGGCATGGTAAAAGTCTGGGGAGATCATTTTCACATCCCTATATCCATGAGTGAAGTATCTCACAAAAAAATATGAGGTGTCACTGCGAGCGAAGTGTGGCAGTCTCCTATGAGGTGGACTATTAAGATCTTAAAAAATATTGACCCCACAAAAATACCTTACTCGGCGAGATGATCGATGATCGCCAACGTCTCAGATTTTCCCCCAGACCCTTCCTCGCCACCAGGACCTACACAAGAAGGGCAGCCATCCTGACATGGGCATCCAAGGATGAGTTGCCGAGCGCTGGCGATTAAATCGTCATGGCACTCGTACAACCGTTGGCTGAAGCCAATGCCTGCCGGGATCATCTCATAAATCACCACTACTGGAGAGCCGTCAGCAATCGCTGATTGCGGGTCGGCGTGTACGCCCAAGTCACGAGAATCGCACATTAGCAGTAGGGGCGCTAAATGTCCCAGAGCGTATGCCAGCCCTGATAGACCGCTGCGCATACGCACTGCGCTCTCTACTTTTTGATGGCAGGAGGGGCAGACGGTGAGCAGATTCTCCAAGCGGTTTGCATCCAGATAAGAATCAAAAGCTTTGAAGGGTATTTTATGGTGCACATGATGTGATACTGACCCTTGTCCCACCCCGCACACCTGGCAAACCTTCTGGTCTCTGTTCAGCGCCGCCTGGCGCTGCCTTTCCCAATTGGCACCGTAATAATTTCGATCGCCACGCCACAACCCCTTGTCGCGCAATTGCGCCACTATCTCTTCAGAGAGCGTCAGCCAGAAACCTGCCGTGATCAACTCGTTGGGCGGCAAATCCAATTTCTGAAAGCCCAGCTTCTCATGCGTGTCCCAGCGGATCAAATGAAATCCACTGACTTGGGTGATCACAGCCAGTTCGCCATGGGCTTTGGATCCTCCAGAAAATTTTTGGCCCTCCCTAATTTCCAGCACCTGGATTTCTGTTTCCCGTCGGGGACGGGTAAAATAATCAACTTCTGCAGGGCTCAATATTGCCCATCGATTTTCTAAATCTAATTCTTCTACGAGATAGGTCTCCGCTTCGTGCAGATAAATTGCTCCAGGATGCACCATCCAGGGAGCTGCCGCACCGTCAACTTCTCCAATAATACGGTTTGAAATACTCTGATCCTGGAGGATGATCGGCTGGGCTGAAGCGCTTCGTAGAGATATTTCTGCGGAAGGGTATTTATCACCCATCCAGAAAAATTGGTCTTTGGATTTATGGAGTACGCCGCTTTCATGTAGGAGGCTCAAAATTTCTGCAACCTGGGCTGGTGACATGCTCCCAAAGGCTTCATTGCTTCCAAAGGGAATCTCGAAAGCTGCGCATTGCAGGTGTTTGAGCAAGATCAACAAGTTATCTGGGTTTATGAGTGCGTGTTCCGGGTTGCGTCCGAAAAAATAGTCAGGGTTGCGAGCCAGATATTGGTCTGATGGGGATGGCGAAGCGACCAGCAGTGATAGCGAAGCATCAGTGCCTCGCCCGGCACGGCCAGCCTGCTGCCAGGTGCTAGCAATGGTGCCTGGATAGCCTGCCTGAACTGTTGCTCCCATCCCGCCAATATCAATGCCTAATTCCAGGGCCGTTGTGGCAACCACCACGCGCACATCTCCGTTTCTAAGGCCGCGCTCAATTTCTCGGCGATGTTCGGGGAGGTAGCCGCTGCGATAGGCTCTCACTGCCACCGATTTCTCACCCCGGTATTCGTCAATTTTCGGGGAGGGAGAGAGGGGAGGGGGGGCTGATGGTGGGGGCTTCAAATAGCGCAGTATAACCTCAACCGTTCGCCGCGTGCGCCCAAACAGGATCGT
>CAYQQX010000080.1:0-20384 GCA_964419495.1 uncultured Anaerolineales bacterium | reverse complement strand
GTGCCATTTGGCCTTTTTTCAACCCTGCCGGGTTGACCTTTCGGGACAGCCCCATTTCCGGCGGAAGCCCTCGTCTGGTAGTTTTTGCAGTGAAGTTATCAGTGTAACTCCGTGTACTTAAATAAGGAATTTAAGTCTAAGTGTCAGGTAAGCAGATATATTTTTGAGCAGCAAAGAAGCAGTGAATTTCCTCGCTGAAGGAGTACGTATATGGACATTTTTACAGCTTTTGGCTTATCAGCCAGCGCAGGATTGAACGCCTATATCCCTTTGTTGGTCGTAGCTTTCGTGGCGCGCTTTACAGAGTGGATTGAACTCAGCTCTCCCTGGGATACCATGGAGAGTTGGTGGGTGATCGGCGCATTGATCGTGTTATCCCTGGTTGAATTCTTCGCAGACAAAATTCCCGCTGTTAATCACGTCAACGATGTGATTCAAACCTTCATCAGGCCCGCCGCAGGGGCAGTCGTGTTTGCGGCCAGCGCCCAGGTTGGGGAAGTCAATCCCATTTTGGCCATGGTTGCTGGTCTTTTGATCGCCGGCAGCGTACATGCGGCCAAATCAGCGGCTGTGCGGCCTGCACTGACCGCCACAACGGGCGGTGCGGCCAATGTTCCCGTCAGCATTGCCGAAGACATTATTTCAACCATCTTATCGATTTTGGCTATTGTGATTCCAGTACTCATCGCGGCAGTGATCATTTTGCTGGTGTCCTGGTTCATCTGGTGGATGTGGCGCAGAGCAAACCGCAGAGCGGCTGCCTAATTTTGAAAAGGAGATACCCATGAGTGAATATTACGAAAGCCCCCAGGTTGCACCCAATAGCTCCCTAGCGATCCTTTGCTTGGTTGCTGGGATTCTTGGTCTAACCATTTTCCCTGTCATTGGCAGCATCGTTGCCTTGATCACCGGCCCAATGGCCAAGCGAGAGATCAATGAAAGCGCCGGAAGACTGGGTGGCGAAAGTCTAGCTCAGGTCGGCGTGATTTTGGGATGGATCGGGGTTGCGCTGACAGTTCTAGGCATTTGTCTTTTTGGTGCCGCGTTTGCAATTCCATTCTGCTTGGCTGCATTTGGAATTGCGGCTGGAGAATTTAACACTTATCTTCCGATGTTGTTTTTGCTCGCCTAAACATAGGCCTAGTCAGGCCTAGCGGTGTGTCAATCAAAAAAGTAAAAGGTAGCCGTGATTTCCAAATCACGATTTCTCGGGGTTTGGAAACCCCGACTACGAAAAATCTTTTTATTATCGACAACCGAGGGAGTGGTCTAAATGATGGTGTTTTACAAAATCCAATGGAATAAGTGTCATTCTGAACGCAGCGCAGCGGAGTGAAGAATCCCTGAAACCAAGCAATTATCAAGCAAAGCAGGATGCCTGGGATTCCTCGCTTCACTCGGAATGACAATAGAAAAGTTTGTGCCTTCAGAATAATGAACACCACGAAAATCACCACTCCCCAACCGACACACCACTAGTTGGATCTCTGTTTAGGATATAATAAGCCATCGTCCGAAATTATTCGAGGAGGTCATGATGTCCGAAGATATGACAAATATGGAGAATGTTGATGAAATGAACGGAAACGGTCGTGATAGAAAAGTTTGGGTTATTGTTGCCGTAGTATTGGTTGTGCTATGTTGCTGCTGCCTTGGCGTGACACTGGGTATGTATTATGGCTTTGAACCCCTTATGGAAATGATGGACGTTCCCTTACCCTGGATGCAGTAATCGGCTTATTTCCAAGAAATCAGGTACGAACGAGCAATATGCGGTTGCTATTCGTACCTGATTTTATTTAATCGGAAATAGTTTTGCAGTTCCTGCAATCCAATAAGTGCTTGATTGCGAATATTGGGGGAAAGTGCTAATTCATCAAACTCATTTTCATCCAAGACAACCTGTTTTCCATCCGGGAATACCAGTAAATCCAAGGCCAGATCCTTATAAGAAATTGCGCCATCCTCGATCACAGCCGGGGTGGCAATATTACAATACCAGCCTTTCAACTGATCATCGTCTCGGTTGTGGATTTCGAAGATGTTATACCAACGATCCGTGTAATAAGTTTCTACGAAACGATCTCCTTTGCACAGCCACATGCCATGGAAAAGTAAATCTTCACGATCGAAGAAGGCCTCGATGATGATGCGATCGGCGTGAGATTCAATCACTTCGCCAGAATAGCGCCAGGTTTCAACCCCCTCGGGATCTTGTTTGATCACTGAAACGGTTTTTGGAGTTGTGTTCATGATGATAGGAGTTGGATTGTGCTAGCAGGATCGAAATTAATTTGTGCTGCCTGGCCAATTTGTGGAAGCCTTGTTTCCGAGGACGGCAAACTGAAAGTCAGTCGGTTGGCCTGGACCTCGATTTCAAGTCGGCACTGCTCCCCGCGGAATGTGCGATTGAGGACAATCCCGTCAATTTGGTGTGAACCCTCGGTGTCGAGACGAATTGTGTCAGGACGAATTAAGAATGTGACAATACCATCGGCGCCCTCGGGAATTGGAAAATCTCCGATTGGCGATCGAAGTTTTCCGTCTATGATCTCCCCCTCAAAGATATTATTCATCCCTAAAAATCTGGCAACAAATGCATTTCTTGGGTTTCTGTAAATCGCCTGGGGTGTCCCAATTTGGGCCACCATCCCCTTGTCCATAACCACGATACGATCAGCAAGCGAAAATGCTTCCTCCTGATCGTGAGTGACATAAATGGCTGTCTGCTGCGTATTACGTAAAATATCTCGTAAGTCAGAGAGCAGACGTTCGCGCAAAGTGCGGTCGAGGGAACCTAAGGGCTCATCAAGCATCAAGAGGCCTGGGCGAGGTGCTAGCGACCTTGCCAGAGCCACACGCTGCTGTTCACCGCCTGATAGTGTGGCGATATCCCTTGTGCCGAAATCATGTAAGCCAACTAAATCTAATATGACCCCAAGACGCTGATTGATCTCATCCTGCCCCCACTTGGCCATACGCAAACCGAATGCGATGTTTTCTCTCACATTTTTGTGTGGGAAAAGGGCGTAATCCTGAAACATCAGCCCAAAGCCGCGTTTGTGAGCAGCAACTCCATCCAGATTGCCGCCATCCCAAATCACTGAACCAGAATCCGGTTCTTCCAGCCCTGCAATGATTCCCAAGAGCGTAGACTTACCGCATCCGCTGGGGCCTAGAATAGCAACGATTTCTCCCTTTGCGATATCAAAAGAAATGCCTTTTAAGGCTTCAGTTTCCCCAAACGATTTATAAATATCCTTGATAGATAATAGCATGGGTTAATCTCTGGTCTCCAGGAATTGCCTTGGAAGCCCTCAGATTTGGATATCGCCAAACCTGGAAATTGCCAAAGGAAATCCCAGAGATTATAGTCTCTTAAAACTCTCCAACGTCGGCAATGCGAAAGCGTTCAATTGCCAGCATTCCTGCAGCAGCAAAAGTCATCAGGATGGTGCTCAAGGCCAGGGCTTGACCGTAATTCAAGGCTCCAGGCCTCGATAGCAGCCGATAGATGACCACGGGGACAGTCGGGAACTCAGGACGGGACAGCAGAGAGGTGGCCCCAAACTCGCCCAAAGAAATTGTGAACGCAAAAGTGGCCGCCACCAATAAAGAGCGCCCGATAATGGGCAAATCAATGTTGCGGATAACTTGCCGGGGAGAGGCGCCTAATACGGCCGCGGCGTGCCTCAAGCGCGGCTGAATGCTCTGTAAGGCCGGAGTCAGGCTGCGAACCACGAAGGGAAAGGC
Source organism: uncultured Anaerolineales bacterium (assembly GCA_964419495.1). Taxonomy (GTDB): domain Bacteria; phylum Chloroflexota; class Anaerolineae; order Anaerolineales; family UBA11858; genus NIOZ-UU35. The sequence continues at coordinate 16,631 of CAYQQX010000080.1, read as the reverse complement.
AACCAGCGTATGCGCGATAGGGATCAGCAGCGGCGAAGTACGCAAATCCAATGGGGGATGAGCCAGGGCAACAATGAACCCCAACCCTAAGGTCACAGCGGATGTTCCCAGGGGCAGCATGATCAGGGGGTCAAGAAATCGATTAAGGCGCGATTGGCGATCTTTAGCTAATGCCCAGGCTGCGGGTAGTCCCATGCTCAATGCAAGGACAACTGTTGCTCCAGCATACGCCAATGAAATACCGATGGCCGTAATCGGGGGAACATAGAATAGTGACTCCTGGCGGTTGATGCCCAGCTCCTGATAAAACGCAAGAGTCAGCCCGGGATCAAGAGATCCTTCACGAGTGTTGATCACCCCGAAAGAAGTTACCGAACGTCCCGCTAAGGCCAGCAGTGGCGTTGTCAGAATGATCAATAGCAGCGCCACAATCCCAATCGCAAAGATTTTTTGTCGCTTTGTTCTAAGCTTTCTCTGCGTGTGTTTCTGAGCTTGGAGATTAAGGGGCTGCGTGGCCTTAGTTGATAGCCGCGTGTAGGTGATGGTCATCAACAATGTGAAACCCAACTGCAGTATGGAGAGTACCGCGGCCAGCGGCAGATTGAAAAGGCTGATGGTCTGATAGAAAATTTCAACTTCCAGCGTAGCAAAGTGGGGACCGCCCAAGATCAAGATGACCCCAAAGGAGGTGAAGTCAAAGATAAATACCAGCAGTGCTGCCGCAAGGATCACCGGAGTCAGCAATGGCAGCGAAATCTCTCTGAAAACGGTCCAGGGGTTTGCCCCGAGCACCAATGCTGCCTTCCCTAAACGAGGGTCGAGATGCGACCAAAAATCCCCCACCATGCGTAATACGATGGTCGTGTTATAAAAAACGTGGGCAGCCAGGATTGCGCTCAAAGAATGGAGGAATTCAATTGGCGGGTTGGCTAGATTGAAAGCGCTCATCAAGGCTACATTGACCCAGCCGTTCGGCCCCAGCAGGGCGCTAAATCCTGCTGCCACAACCAGGGTGGGCATGACAAAAGGAACGCCCGATATCGCACGAAGAATATTCTTTCCGCGAAAGTTATAACGGGCAAACAAATATGCCCCTGGCAAGCCCAAGAGCAAAGTCAGTAATGTTGACAGCAGCGCCTGCCAGAAAGTGAACCCAATTACTTTGCGCACCGAGGCTGAGGCCAATGCACCTATGAAAGGGGCCAGCAATCCGGCCTCACTGCGCGCCAAACTTAACTTCAAGATGCTCCCCAAGGGGTAGAAGTAAAAGGTGGCCAGGAAAATTAGCGGGATAAGCCAGAGTAAGAGTTGAGCGAAGCGTTTATTTTTCATGAAAAGAGGAGCCAGTATTCAGTGATCAGTGGTCAGTGTTCAGTGTTCAGTGAACTACACACTGATTACTGTTTACTGGATACTGATCACTGGCTACCGTAATACTGTCTCCGTCCAAGCGTTGATCCACTCTTCGCGGTGCGCAGCGATATCGGCTGGGGAGAGAAAAGCTGGGGCGTCAGGGATTGCTAGATATTTCTGGAAGGTCTCATCGAGTTGGGCGTCGGTATTGACCGGGAAGACGTACATTTGGAGAGGGATATCTTCCTGGAAAGCCGGCGAGAGCATAAAATCGACCCATTTTTCGGCCAGATCGCGATTGGCTGTGCCGCTGAGAATGCCAACAAATTCGATCTGCCGGAAGCAGCTTCCTTCACCGACAACTGCAGCGGTAGGGGGTTCTTCGATGGGTTCTTCTGAGAAGATCACCTCGAAAGGAGGGCTTGAACCATAAGAAACCACAATCGGTCGGGTGCCCCCCCATTGACTGAACTCGCTGTAGTAAGCGGTCTCCCAATCGTTGACGACCTTGAGATCATTCTCGACTAATCCCTGCCAGAAATCCAGGTAGCCGTCTTCGCCAAAATGACCCAATGTCGCGAAGAGAAATGCCAGACCTGGCGATGATGTGGCTGGATTCTCAACGGCCAGCAGACTAGCATATTCAGGCTTGAGCAAATCTTCTAGATTTTGTGGGGGTGTCAGACCGTTTTCTTGGAAATAGGCAACCTCGTAATTGAGACACACGTCGCCGAAATCTACGGGTAAAGCGCGGTTTTGTTCATCTAGTTTGAACTCGTCAGGGACGTCTGCCAGAAGTGGGGAGTTGTAAACTTCGAAGATGCCTTCATCCAAAGCCCGGCTGAGAAAAGTGTTGTCAACACCATAGAAGACATCTGCCAGGGGCTTTTCTTTTGCCAGGACTGCTTTGTTGACAGCCGTGCCTGTGTCGCCAGCTTCGATGAATTGAACTTTGATGTTGTGTTCCTGCTCGAAGGACGTCAATACGCCCTCTGAAATGGCAAAAGAGTCATGGGTCATCACGGTAAGGGTTTCTGGGCCTTTGGGCGCGCAGGCGGAGATGAGCAGGGTAAGAAATAGGGTAAGTAGAGCAAGTTTTGTTTTCATAATAATCTCCAATTTAGACCGAAGACGGCAGACAGCGGACGGCAGACGGTGATCAATTTTTGCGGTCCGCGGTCGGTTGTCAGCGGTCTTCTATCAATACAACTAACAATAAACCTTCTTCCAGCGCAATCCGGGCGGTACTTTTGCGCATCACATTGCTGACTCCGCGCGTGGCCCCAAAGCGCAGTGTTTCCCCATCCAGTGGAAATTCCAATCCAGACGTTGTTATGCCTTTGGCATCTCCCAAAAGGGGTATCAGAGAGACCATATCTCCAGGACGGGCTTTGATTTCTTTTACATGGTCGCCTTGGACGAGCGAGAGCTCCTGGGGGCCATCGAGGACGCGAATGGGTGTCGAGATCAGATCTGGATGAGCCAGCAATAACAGGTTTGCCACACTCATGTCCCAGCGAGCGCCTAAAGCACCGAAGATGATGATTTCTTTAGGATTGTATTGAATGGCACTGAATAATGCTAACTCGAGATCGGTTTCATTTTTGTTTGGTGGATGACGTTCAAAATTTGTTCCATTCTGCTCAAGGGTTTGAATCTCCTCCTCGGTCAAGGAGTCAAGATCACCAATCACCAGCTTAGGAAACAAACCTAAACTCAAACAATGGCGCGCACCCCCATCCGCGGCGATGATGAAATCACCTTTCTGGATGAAATCCAAAATTGGCGCCTTATGCGCTATTTCTCCGTTGGCAAATATTATCACTCGCAAGAAAAAATCCCTCCGCTGGTTGGGGAGGGATTTTGATTTCTGCGCTGCGATCCCTCCGCCGGTATTATCCGGATCAGGTTGCGGGTCGAGCACTGAATTGTGCGCCTCTCAGCCCGGAAACACCGGGCTCCCCGTGCAGTATTTAGTTGTTAGCCAGTATACCTATTGCTTGCTTTGGCGTCAAGGTGAGCAATCCGAAACAAAGATTCAGATTGCCGCGCTTCGCTCGCAATGACAGACAAAAACGAATTTTTCTTGATTTTATCCGAAGCTCAGGCAAGAATTTGTCGCGCTTGCTGTACATCAGTCTGGATTTGGGATACCAGAGCATCGATGTTGGCGAAGCGCTGTTCACCGCGCAAGCGCTGCAAGAATTCTAAGCGCAGCGATTCGCCATAGATATCATCATCAAAATCCAGCAGATGAGCTTCCACGCGGGGAGGTACGGGGCTGGTCTCGAAGGTGGGCCTGACCCCGATGTTGGTTACCGCCTCCCAAGTTTGACCGCGCACTTCTGCCTTGCAAACATATACGCCCGCAGCTGGTATTGCCTGCTCAGGCCAGAGGTCCATATTTGCAGTTGGGAAGCCAAGTGTCGCGCCGCGTCGATCTCCGACAACGATATCGCCTTCGACGGCATAATTTCGGCCCAGCAACTTAGCAGCCAGGTCAACTTGACCAGCGCCCAACAGAAAGCGAATGCGACTAGATGAAACGATATCATTTTCGATGGTCAGCGAAGCTGTACTTGTTAAGCTATAACCTAAATCCTTCCCGAACTTCTTCAAAGTTTCGGGGGTCCCAGAGCGATCTTTGCCCAAGGCGAAGTCATAGCCAATGCGTAGATGACCCATGCGCAGGTGTTTTTGTAAATTGACCATGAAATCCCAGGCTGAGGTCGCGGCGACAGATTCATCAAAGGGATGGGTAATGACTACATCAACGCCTAATTCGCCCAAGAGATTGGCACGCTCTTGGGGGGTTGTCAGGTAAAAGGGGTAATCATACCCGCGTAAGATGGCTGCTGGATGGGGAAAAAATGTAAGCACAACAGCTGGGGCGTTTTCTTTATGCGCCCCAGCGACTAGTTCACGTACAACTCTTTGATGGCCAAGGTGCACGCCATCAAATGAGCCGATCGTTAGCCAGGTGTCTTCAAGCTGGACATCTTCAAGAGACCAGTAGTGTTGCATCAGATTTTTGGGCTAACGCGATATATCTAAGGTTTTAGGTTTGGAAGAACACTTTCCTTGGCTGCCATTCACGATTGTTCTCATCAAAGCCAAGCACAGCAACCAAATCGCCTTGTTCACTTATGGCGCGGGTAAATCCGTCCTCAGTCATTTCTGGATTAGACCCTGCAGGTAGACGATGTCCGAAAGCAACCTTTTCGACTTGTTCGTTATCCAATTCGAGAGAAGGCCAGTCGGGTAACAACTCAGCCGCGGGGATCAAATAGCGATACCAGTCACCGGTCAGGAATGCATCTTGAAGTTCGCGAAGACGTACAGCATGACGCAATGTGAAAAATCCACTCTTGGTGCGGCGCAAACCAATCAGGTGAGCACCGGTTTGGAGATCCTCGCCAATGTCATTTGCCAGAGAACGAACATAGGTACCTGATGAACAGTACACATCCAGTACGATTTCGGGAGGTGCCCATTCGAGCAGGTCAAGCGCATATACATCGATCTCGCGAGGTTCTAGTTCGACTTCTTCGCCAGCGCGCGTTCGACGATGAGCAGGTCGCCCCTGAACTTTGACAGCGGAGTAAACTGGCGGCGTCTGCAGGGTTTTTCCCTCATAACCCTTAAGCAGGGTCGTGAACTGATCTTCGGTAATATGATCATAAGGTGCGGTGCGAGTGATCCGACCTTCAGAGTCGTAAGTATCGGTTGACGCGCCCAGTTTGACTGTGGCTTGATAACGCTTATCGTCAGCCGAAATGAATTCGCTCAATCGAACAGCAGGGCCGATAAGAACTACGAGTACGCCAGAAGCGCGTGGGTCAAGAGTCCCTGTATGACCCGCACGTCGAATATTCGTCCCCCGACGAACAATTTTCACAACATCATGAGATGTTAAACCAATAGGCTTGTCGATGACAAGCGCCCCTGAAACAACGTTTTTAATTTTTCCTTCCATAATTATCTCCCCAGTATAAATGTGTTGGGTTGCATAAATTTTACCTTCTTTGGTTATCTTTATGTTTGCAAAAACCTTACCAAATAATTAACTTCCATTGAGTAATTTCTTTGTTGCGTTAAGTACATCTGCTTTTACATCAAGCAAATTTCCATCAATTGTAGCCCCAGCAGCGGGCATATGGCCGCCGCCGCCAAACTTCATGGCAACGCTCGAGACATCAAATCCAGAACGGGCACGCCAGCTAACTTTTACTCGATTTTTGGATTGTTCGATGAAAATTACTGCGATATCAATATTTTCGATTGTTGTGAGAATATTAACTAAATCAGCATCATCATTGCCAGGATAGTTGGCAGATTTTCGAGCATCGAGATCAAGGGTCGCCCATGCTATACGGTTATCGTGCTGCAAAGTATTAAGGCCTTCTCCCCAATAACGAGCTGCCTCAAATGAGCGTAAATTTAAAGCCTTACGGTATAGATCGGGCAGGTCAATCCCCAGGTCCATTAAATCTGCTGCGGTTCGAAGAGCATTCGAGCGCATGGATGTTGTGCGGAAACCAATTGTATCTGTGATCAGGCCGGTTAGTAGCGCTTCGGCAACCGGTTTTGAAATCTCCAATCCGAAGGCTGGGATATAGGCGGTCAGCATTTCTGCGGCTGCGGAAGCTGTGGAATCAACCAGGTTTACTCGGGCATACTTGAGATTGGTAACATGGTGATCGATGTTGATATCTGGGGTAGGGTAGTTCTGTAAAAATTTCCCGGTTCGTTCAAGATCAGAGCAATCTACAACTACAATAGCATCAAATTCGCCTTCGGGCCGTTTTTTGATAAGGTTGCTTCCCGTAAGGTGGCGGAAAGATTTCGGAACTCCGTCTTCCAGTACCATCTGAACCGTTTTGCCAGCATCATGCAGTGCCAGGCCAATAGCTAACAGGGATCCAACCGCGTCTCCATCGGGACGGGTGTGAGATGTAATTAGAATATGTTGGGAGTCTTGTAAAATTTGCCCGGCTTCCAGAAGTGATTTGTCATTCATTGCTTTTTACAGAGGTGTCTTGGTCGTCTGGCTCTTCTTCCCCTGTGTCTAGCGATGCAATCAGTTGATCTATGCGGTCAGCATGTTCGGGGCTGGGATCCCAATAGAAGCGAAGTCTGGGAAAGTGGCGTAACTGAATCCGCTGGGCGAGTTCCCTGCGTAAATACCCGCTGGCATGGTTCAATCCTTCGAGAATGCTATCAGCTTCCTCACTCCCCTCCATTGCCGACACATAAATATTCGCGTATGAGAGCTCATTATCCACCCGAACTTTGGTGATATATGCTGACGTAATTCGAGGATCAGAGACTTCCATAAGAATAATGCCAGAAAGTTCTTCATGAATACGGTCAGCTATGCGTTGGGCGCGTACTTTTGAAACCATCTATCTCTCCGAACTTGGTAGTGTTGACAATGTCGAATGTCAACAGGAACTAAATGATCTTTACCTCTTCAATCGTGAAGCATTCGATCACATCGCCTTCTTCAAAGTCATTGAAGCCTCTCAAGCCGATACCGCACTCGAAGCCATCGCGTACTTCACGTACATCTTCTTGATGGCGCTTGAGCGAGGCAATCTCACCTTCGAAGATTGCTTCTTCCCCTCGAATTACTTTGACACGAGCATTTCGTCGAATTTCGCCTTCAACTACACGACAGCCTGCTGCGCGTCCAATCCTCGAAGCACCGAAGACGGCTAACACATTGGCACGTCCAACGGTGACTTCTCGTTTTTCCGGTTCCAGCAAACCCTTTAGTGCTTTGTCGATGTCTTCTGTCAGGCGATAAATAATGTTGTATGAACGAATGGATACTTTTTCTGTATCTGCCATTCGGCGTGCTGCTGAATCAGGTTGGGTATTGAATCCGATGATGATCGCATCCGAAGTGGATGCCAACATAACGTCATTCTCGCTAATATTACCTGTGTCTGCGTGCAAAATGTTGACGCCAATTCCCTCAACGTCCATCTCTTTCAGCGATGAAACAATGGGCTCCAAAGAACCCTGTACATCCGCTTTTATGATCAGACGCAGTTCTTTTACATCCCCAGCCTGGACGCGCGCAAACAACTCTTCTAATGTAAGGCCGCCAGTAGACACTGCTGTTCGGTCAGCTACAAGCTGTTTGCGTTTCTCTACGATCTCGCGGGCAATTTTGGTTGATTTGGCGACCCTGAAAATCTCGCCTGCCTCGGGAATATCTGCCAATCCCATCACAGAAACGGGGGTTGATGGTTGGGCTTCGGTAATCTTATCGCCGTTATAGTCGAACATGGCTTTGATTTTCCCGCTGACTTGGCCGGCAACAACTGAGTCTCCAACTTTGAGAGTGCCGTTTTGCACCAGGAAAGTTGCCATAACCCCTCGTCCGCGCTCGTGACTGGCTTCAATGACTGTGCCAAAAGTGACACCATCAGGATTAGCTAAGATTTCATTATTATCTGCGACCAATAATATGGCTTCCAATAGATCTTCCAGCCCTTGTTTTTCTTTTGCAGAGATAGGTACTACCAGTGTATCGCCATCCCACTCATCAGGTACAAGCTCGACTTCGGCTAGTTGCTGTTTGACTTGGTCTGGGTTGGCGTTGGATCGGTCGATTTTGTTGAGGGCAACTACAATGGGAACTTGGGCTGCTTTGGCGTGAGAGATCGCCTCGCGGGTTTGCGGCATGACTCCATCGTCTGCCGCCACTACCAGAACCACAATATCGGCACCTTGAGCGCCGCGGGCGCGCATCGCCGTGAATGCAGCGTGACCAGGTGTGTCGATGAAGCTGACCAGCCGATCATTATGTTCAACCTGATAAGCCCCGATATGTTGAGTGATGCCGCCTACCTCGCCACCAGCAACGTCAGCTTGGCGAATGGCATCCAGGAGCGTAGTTTTGCCGTGGTCGACATGACCCAAAATCCCAATTACAGGAGGTCGTACTGAGAGCTTATCCGGATTTTCTCTGGCGATCCATTGACGCCAAAGAGGAATTTCGGCTGCATCTTCAAGTGATTCTTCAACAACTAGCGGGGTTGCATCAAATCCCAATTCTGCTGCCACAATGGCTGCCGTATCGAAATCAACCAGCTGGTTGATATTGGCCATAACACCATTTGACATCAAGGTTTTTATGACTTCAATGGGGCTGGTTTGCAAACTTTCAGAAAGTTCGCGAACGGTAATATTTTCTGGGAGTTCGATGCTTTTTAATTCGCCAGTTTCGCTCATAAGGTCGCTCCTGCTAATCGAGTTTTGCGTCCCAATGCTCCGGCGTGAAGTTGAGACAGAAACAGTTTCTCAACATTCACAACGCCATTTCACTAGGGTGTTCGAATTTATTTGCCCAACGCAATATTTATTCGTTTTTATAAGAGAGCGAGGCCATAAATTCGGAAATGAGTATTCGATCATCATCGCTTATTTCGGTTTTTAGCGCCCGAGATAAGCTGCTCTTCAGGCCTCGTTCCCAGCAATCTTTTGTGTTGTGAAGGTATGCGCCTCGACCTGGGAGTTTGCCCGTCAGGTCGATTTTCACACCCTCAGCCGTGCGCACAACCCTAGTCATCATACGTTTGGGTTGTACAGTACGGCAACCTACACATGTGCGTTGGGGTATATGTTTTTTCTTGCGCTTTTTTGCCACTTCTATCTTCAAAAGATTGTGATTAGGTTTGCAGGATTAGAAATCCCATTCATCGTCATCCCAATCATCCCATCCTTTGGAATCTTTTTTGTGTTTCTTCCGGTAAATGGTTACGTCCCGATCAGGGTCGTACTCGATCTCGACATATTTTTTGCGTTTCTTCGATTTGTCTTCATCGTCGAGTTCCTCGAGTAATTCATCTTCTGTTGTTGGTTCGGGAACATCAAGCATTTCGGGTTTGAGTTGGGAGATTTCTTCCATTGAGTCGGGGATTTCTTCAGCTTTCTCAGCCTCAACCGGTTCAGTTTCTGGAATATCTTCTGCAGCAGGTTCAGCAACCGGCTCGATAATTTCCTCAACAACTTCTGGCTTCGGTGTATCTTCAGCCAAAACGGATTCTTCGGGTACAGCTTCCACTACTGGTTCTGCAATTGCCTCTTCAGCGGGCTTTTCATCTACAGTGGGTTCAACCGCCTTTGGTTCTTCGGCGGCAACTTCAGTAACTTCTTCGGCTGTAATTTCTTCAACAACAGGTTCTTCCTCGACGATTTCTTCTGGTTCGGGGAGAGATGAGATCATCAGATCGATAGAGCTTTCGATCTGCTCCATGGCCTTAGGCCCAATACCCGCGATACCGTTGATTTCTTCGGCATTGTAATTCATTCTAAAAGCTAACTCGCCAACAGTCCCAACATTGAGGTTTTCAACTATGAGATTTTGAACTCGAGTGGGCAGTCCCAGCGTATCGAGTGGTAGTTCGTAAGCGCCTTGGGGAATACCTTCTTTTGCTTGAGCAGTTCGTTCGCTAACCTCTTTCTGTTCATCGCGCTCTGATGTGATACGACCCAATTCAACGCGCTCAGTGAATGCTTGCATATCCTGGAAATCTTCAGGCGTAATTGGGCGACCTTCGGATTTCTTGCGCATGTAAGCTTCGATTTGGGGAATATTATCCTTTTCTTGCTCGAAATATTCTGCGTAATCGGGATTATTCTTGAGCTTGAAGAGCACCTCGCTGGTTGCCTCAATGAGACTCTTGATATCGATGCGCCAACCCGTGAGCTTGGCTGTCAGCCGGGCGTTTTGGCCATCGCGACCGATTGCCAGGCTGAGCTGATCTTCGGGGACTACCACAGTAGCAGTTTTAGTTCCCCCGCGATCTTCAAGAAAGACATTCAGCACGCGTGCTGGGCTGAGTGCCTTGGCAATATAAGCTTCAGGATCAGGATTCCACTCGATTACGTCGATTTTTTCATCGTTGAGTTCGCGCACGATAGCCTGAATACGGACACCCCGGAAGCCCACGCACGCACCCACAGGGTCTACGCCTGGTTGCAGGGCCGCAACGGCTACCTTAGAGCGCTGTCCTGGCTCTCGAGAGATTGACCTTATCTCGACCATACCGTGATAAATTTCCGGCACTTCATTTTCGAGCAAGCGGCGTAGAAAATCGGGATGTGCGCGAGAAAGGATGATTTTTGGGCCTCGGTTAGATTCTTGCACTTCCATCAGCAAGGCTCGCACTCTGTCGTGGACACGGAAAAACTCGCGTGGGATCTGCTGGCGTCGAGGCATTACGCCCTCAGCCTTTAAATCCAACCCCAGCGTAATTTGCTTGGCGTTGATTGCCTGAACGATGCCATTAACAACATCACCGACCTGGTTGGCATAATACTTTAGTTGTGCGTCACGTTCAGCCTCTCTGATCCGTTGTTGGATTACCTGACGGGCTGTTTGTGCAGCCACGCGACCGAAATCTTGGGGAGTACTCTCCACAATGACCATATCTCCAAGCTCGACCTCATCAGTGACAGATTTAGCTGTCTCGAGGATAACTTCTGTGCGGTCATCTTGAACTTCTTCGACCACTTCTTTTTCGACGAAAATTTCTACTTCGCCGGTTTCGGAATTGATTCTCGCTTCAACGTGTTGTGCATTTGAAGCGTGAACCGCGCGTCGATAAGCGGATACCATGGCATCCTCAATTGCGGCGAGGACGACTTCTTGTGGTAATCCGCGGTCTTCCAGGATTTGCTTAAACGCAAGTGCAAAATCTTTCTTCATGCTTTATCTCCATCAAAATGGGTGGCAGGTTCCAGACACGAAAAAAGTGGGGGTTGCCCACTTTTCGCCGACAGCAGTATTGCTACCACCCTATAGCGGGCAAATTTTAGCATGGATCATTTTGAATGGCAAGGCAATTATTTGGAAAATTCTTTAACCAGTTTTTTGAGCAAGCGTTTCTCAGCTTTGGGTGTCGTGATTTCTCCATCAAGCCAGGCATTGCGCAGTTCTGTTAGGATTTGCTTGAATGTTGGCCCTGGTGAAAGGCCCAGTTCGCGCAGATCATGCCCGGTGATATTGGCTGAAACGTGTTTCCACTCTTTTGCATAAGCTTCGAGGGCGCGACGGACTTTGGGCTCATTCGTGGACTGGTGTAATCCATAGATTGCCAGAGCCGGAGTCTTCGCCAGACGTGTGGTGATCTCACTGGGTTTTTGATTTACCAGATCAGGCAACTCATGCCAAATGAAGCACGCCGCTCTGATAGTCTCTGCCAGGGAACGAGGCAGCTTCAATCGTTTGATCACACCCTGAACGCGATATATCGGCAGGGGGATCAGCCACTGGATATAAGCCAGAGCTTTCTTCAGTCGCACCCCGCGCATATCAAGTGGGAGATTCCAAAATTCATCGGGTGTATGGGCCTCGAGAGCAGCAATTTTCCCCGCGACATTCTCATCCCAGATAATATCATTGTGAATGGCTTCAAATAGCCCTATATCATTGAGCCTATCGAGCATTTGGCGGGCTTTATCTTCTTCAATGATGTTATCCAACTCATGGCGAATGCGATCTCCTGAGACGCGATCCAACAATGGCCTGGCTTCTAAAAGTAATTCGAGGGTGCGTTCGCCAATTTCGAAATCATAACGCTGCTCATATCGAACCGCGCGCAGCATCCGAGTAGGATCGTCCACAAAGGATAAGGAGTGCAGCGCACGAATGCTGCCTTTTTGTAAATCTCCTAGCCCGCCCCAGTAATCATGAAGCTCTCCATAATGATGACCATCGAGGCGCATTGCCAGGGTATTGATCGTGAAATCGCGGCGATGCAGATCAAGCTTGATGCTGCCGCGCTCAACCGTAGGCAGCGCCGTAGGATGGGTGTAAAACTCGGTTCGTGCGGTGATGAAATCTAGGGATGTGAGGGGTGAGTCTCCAGAAGTTAAGTTTTCTAGGAGTTTATTTTGTTCACCATCCTTTGACCTCTGTTCACTCAAGTGCCACTTTGCCGTTCCAAATCTTTTGTGCGTTGTAACGCGGCCGCCGAATTTAGCGCCAACCGCTTGGGCCAGTGCAATGCCATCCCCTTCAACAACCAAATCAAAATCCAGACTAGGATGTTCAAGGAGAAGATCGCGTACGAAGCCTCCCACAATATAAATGGCTGCGCGTTGCTCTTGAGCAATTTCAGCAATCGCATTGAGCAGCTCGAGGCGGATGGGTGGCAGCGCGGTCTCTAATTTCTCCGAGAGATTCATATGACCCGGCCGAGGCGCGGTGGCCGTCAGAGTTTTTAGCAAGTCTGTGCGTGTGACGATCCCTAATATGTTGTGACTCTCACGGTCGACAACCGGAATCTGCCCCCACCCAGTATCTGTCATCATAGTTTGTAAATGCTCGATAGAATGATCGGGATGCACATGGGCGTTGCCTGCTTTCATCAGGCTAGATGCTGTCAGATTGAGTTTGTGTGAGATGGCGCGGTCGACTGCTCTGCGGGTGAGTAGGCCAACGATATTATTACCATCTACGACTGGATATCCCTCGTATCCATATCGCTGCATCCTTTGCAGCGCCTCGTCCACAGGGGTATCTGGTGAAAGCGTTTGTGGCGCTCGCGACATAATTTCTGCCACGCTGATCGGGGGTTGGATCATCTTGGGGAGCAGATTGACTAATTCGGAATAAATTTCTTCTATTGGGCGAGCTTTGATTAAGCTGGCCGAGGCGCGAGTATGACCACCACCACCAAAATGTGAGGCGATCTTTGCTACGTCGATATTGTCATTGGTTGATCGACATATCAACTGCACACCACCGCGAATAGTGATCAGCAAGAATAATGCATCAGGATCAAGCAGGTCCCGCAGTTTGTGCGCAATTGTAGAGAGTTCTTCGTTCATTTTTTCTACGTTGTAACACGCCATGATTACCTGATATCCGTGGATGTTTATGGATTGGGCTGCCTCTCGAAGTTGATCGTAGATTGCTTGTTGTTCGAGAGAAAGCGGATGGTTCAAGAAATTATTCGCAATTGATAAACTGGCCCCTTGTTCAAGGAGATAGGCGGCCGCTCGAACATCACGTGGCGTGGTGCGGCTATATGTTAAAGACCCCGTATCTTCGTAGATACCTAATAATAAGAGCGTGGCTTGCACAGTGTTGAGTGGAAGATCTCTTTCCTGGATTGTCTCGACGAAGAGGGTAGTATTGGCGCCTGTTTCGTCGGTGGTAATATCCCAGGTTTTTGGTACGTCTTCACGTGGGGAGTGGTGGTCGATGACTTTGATGGTGGTGCTGTCTCCAACGCCCTTAATACTGATTAACGATTGTGTATCAACCAAACAGACCGACTCAATTGTTTTTGCGCGAAAATCCCGCGGGTCCACAAAGGGCAGTTCTGCACCATATAGTGTGATGAAGCCTCTCACATTGCGGTTTATGCGTCGAGGTAAGATGGGTGTCGCCTGATCATCGATCAGGTAAGCGCCCAAAAGGGAAGCCAGCCCATCAAAATCAGTTTGTTCATGAGTCAAAATAATTCTCATACGCATCAATTGTACTTGATTTCTCTCACCGTTTACTGGATACACTTCACTGATTATAATGAGGCTGCACAGAAATCGCCGTGGAAAAGAGGCCACATTTGGGAATTCTCATAGAATCAATAATGGTTGCACATGGATATTCAAGAACTCACACAGCGTATGCACAGTTTTGTCCGCAGCAAAGGTTGGTATGAGGCCGATAGCGTTCATCCGCAAAATTTGCGAAATTTAGCAATTTCGCTAAATTTGGAGGCCTCTGAAGTATTGGAGCATTTTCAATGGGATGAAGCACTGAATGATCCAAGTTCTCTAGCAGGCGAATTAGCCGATGTGGCTTTGTATTTGCTGCAAATTGCCAGTCTGGCCGAGATCGATTTGGAAGATGCAATTTTACAGAAACTTGAAGATAATTCCAAAAGGGAATGGTGAATGAAGATAACGGTATTTGGTGGTTCAAAGCCTAAGCCTGGGGAGCCGGCATATGATGATGCCTATTACCTGGGTCAATTGCTAGGTGCGCAGGGATACTCGGTATTGACTGGCGGATATATTGGCACCATGGAAGCTGTGTCGCGCGGCGCGGCCGAGGCAGGGGGGCATGTGATCGGAGTCACATGTGATGAAATTGAGTCTTGGCGTCCAGTTTCTCCCAATCGTTGGATCATGGAAGAAATGCGCTTTCCGACTCTAAAGGAGAGGATGTACGCACTTATTGAGGAATGCGATGCTGCCCTGACCCTTCCGGGAGGTATTGGTACATTGGCCGAAGCAGCTGCAATGTGGTCCCAGCTTCAGACTGGTGCCACATCTCCGCGCCCGTTAATCCTGATTGGATCTGGCTGGGGTAAAACCTTGCACACTTTATTCAATTCTCTAGATGAATATATCTCAGAGGAAGACCGCAAATTGCTTTCCACTGCTGAAGATGTTGAGTCTGCGTACCAGATCCTCCAATCTCTAATTTCTAATCTCTAACTTCTAATTCTTATGCCTGCTATCCAACCTGCCAAGTTAGCCATTCAGGTCGCTGAACTTGTGGAACATGTCAGCCAACCTGGGGATTTTCTGAAAGAGCTGCATAATCTCCTGGATTTTTATGCGGATCGCACACTTCGACCCAGGCAGGTGATTGAGTCTGCACCCCTGCTAAAGAGCTATCAAGTGGCTAGACCAGTACTTCGTCAGATTGAGCTGGAATTGGCAAAAGTAGTGAAAGCAGACTCCGAAACAGCACTGACGCTTGCAGATGCACTTTGGGAGCAAAGATGGGTGGAGACGCGTTTATTGGCCATTGCAACCCTGGGCCGTGTTTCACCCAATCCTGCGGAGCGGATAACTGACCGTGCTCACGAATGGGGTTCCTCCTGTAAGGAAGAGAAGATAATAAGAGCTTTATCATCGATAGGAATTGCACGATTGAGAACTGAGTCGCGCGATGAATTTGTTGACATGATCGAAAGCTGGTTGACGTCAGGTAATCGCCCCCTTGAAATGATTGGGCTAAGAGCGCTGCACGCACTCTTAGAAGAAGATGAATTCAAGAATTTGCCTTTAGTTTTTCGCTGGATTGCACCCCTGGTTCGAGAGGCTGACTGTGAGATCAGAAAAGACTTGGTTGATACCGTGATAATTTTAGCTCGCCTATCCCCCAAGGAGACAATCTTCTTTCTGCGGAATTCGCTAGAAGCCACTTCCAACCCGAAAACGACAAAACTGATCCGGCGCACTCTAGAAGATTTACCAGAAGAGCTTAGTGCTACTTTACGTTTGGAATTGAGACAAAGGCGAGAAGCAGAGAGAGAAAAATAAAAACTCCAGCTTTGTCTCAGCTGGAGTTTTTTCAACCGATAGTTCCGATTTTTTTACTGCATATCCATCTGACGTACAACCATGACAACACGGCCTCGGATTTCAACGGTGCTGGGATCGTTTACGTAGATCGCATCCATAGTGGGGTTAGCAGGTTGAAGGCGTACACGATTACCTTCATTGTAGAAGTACTTTAGCGTGGTTTCGTCTTTGTCGTTGAGCCAGACAGCAACCATTTCACCATCTCTGACGTTGGTGGCTGGTTGCATGATGACCACGTCGCCGTCATTGACCATGGCGTCGATCATTGAGTCTCCACTGACCTCTAGGGCAAACAAATTGCCCTGTCTGACGTGCTGAGGGGACAGCAAGCTTTCGGCGATGTTGATGGAACCTGATTCGGGATCATATGCACTGAAGTCAGACGTGGGGAAGGGAACCGGTTCGCTGGCCACAATGCGTCCCATCAAAGGAACTGTGAGCAATTCGTCAACCGCGTTTTTCACTTGGATACCAAATTCTTTGAGGTACTTCAGTGTTACTTTAAGACCTCTTGAAATGCCGCGATCTCGCTGGATATATCCCTTTTCTTCGAGCCGTTCGAGATAGTAGTTTGCTACCGATGTTGAAGAGAGTTCAGCGCGTTCACAGATTTCCCGAATAGTGGGGGGGTAGCCATGTTTCTCAGTATATGTATAGAGAACATGGAGCACCTTGATATGTTTATCGTTCAAACCTTCTTTTTTTCTTCGAGCCATCATAGGCCACTCTCCTAACGAGCAGGATTTCGATAATAGATAGAATATTTGTGCTAGCATAATAGCACGAACATACGTTCTGGTCAAGGGTAATTTTCGAACAAATTTACAGTTTATTGTTTGCATATAGGCAATATAGGAGCGCAAATTACCAAAAGCTTGGTTCTATGGGAATTCCCGTGAGAGACCTCACATTTGGGGGTGGGGCTGTCCCGA